>CAYQZN010000090.1:0-9916 GCA_964421805.1 uncultured Woeseiaceae bacterium | reverse complement strand
TCACCACCGGCAGCTCCGCGTAGTAGGCGAAGCCGATGAACTCGTTCATGAGCGAAATGCCGGGGCCGCTGGTCGGCGTGAAGGCACGGGCGCCGTTCCAGGCCGCGCCCAGCACCATGCCGATGGCGGCGAGTTCGTCCTCGGCCTGAACGATCAGGTAGTTGTTCCTGCCGGTCTCCGGATCCACGCGGAGCTGTTTGCAGAAGCGGCTGAAGGCATCCATCAGCGAGGTGGAAGGCGTGATGGGATACCACGCGCCCACGGTGGCGCCGGCATAGACGCAGCCGAGGCCGGCAGCCGTGTTGCCGTCGATGACCACGTGCCCCTTCGTCTTGTCCATCTTCTCCACGGTGAGCGGCAGCGGGCAGGGGAAATTCTCCACCGCGTAGTCGTAACCGAGCTTCACCGCCTCCATGTTGGAGTCCGCCAGCGCCGGCTTCTTCGCAAAGGTGTCGGCCAGGTTCCGGCGGATGATGTCCAGATCCAGATCCAGCAGCGCCGCCAGTGCGCCGACATAGGCGATGTTCTTCATCAGGATGCGCGCCCGCGCGCCCTCGAAGTGCTCGTTGCACATCTTCGACAGCGGGATCCCGATCACGGTGACGTCTTCGCGGTCCAGGAGCTTCGACCGGGGCCAGGTGGAGTCGTAGACGAGGTAGCCGCCCGGGGCCACCTCCGCCAGGTCCTCGGCATAGGTCTGGGCGTTCATCGCCACCATTACGTCCACGTGCCCCGCGCGGGCCTTGTGGCCGGCGCCGGTGACGCGCACCTCGTACCAGGTGGGCAGGCCCTGGATGTTCGAGGGGAAGTAGTTCTTGCCGACCACCGGCACGCCCATGCGGAAGATAGACTTCATCAGCAGGCCGTTGGCGCTGGCGGAGCCGGTGCCGTTCACCGTCGCAATCTTGATCACGACGTCGTTGATGCGTTTGTCGGTCATATTCGGATCGGGCCTGAAGGCCCTCCTGCATTGTTGGTCATCCGGCCTTGTATACCTTCGGTTCCGCGTTTGCCGCCTCTTCCTGGGCGTGCGGGATCAGGATCTGGGATTTCTGCATGTCCCAGGCACCCGTGGGGCAGCGCTCGGCGCACAGGCCGCAGTGCACGCACAGGTCCTCGTCCTTGATCATCACCCGGCCCGTCTGCGGCAGGGCGCCGGAGACGAAGAAGGGCTCTTCCAGGTTCTCGGCGGGCGGCGTCAGGCTCTGCCTGAGCTCCTCCTCGCTGCCGTTCGGCGTGATGGCCAGGCAGTCCACCGGGCAGACGTCGATGCAGGCGTCGCACTCGATGCAGAGCTTGTCGATGAATACCGTCTGGATGTCGCAGTTCAGGCAGCGCTCCACCTCGGCCAGCGTCTGCTCCGGGGTGAAGCCCAGCTCCACCTCGATGTCGATCTTCTTGAACCGCTCCGCGAGATCCACCGCGGGCATCAGGCGCCGTTCCGCCGGGTTGTAGTCGTTGGAGTAGCTCCACTCGTGGATGCCCATCTTCTGGCTGATGAGGTTCAAGCCGTCTGGCAGACGGTCGTTGACGTCCTCGCCCTGGCAGTACTTGTGGATGGAGATGGCCGCCTGGTGGCCGTGGGCGACGGCCCAGATGATGTTCTTGGGCCCGAAGGCGGCGTCGCCGCCGAAGAAGACCCCGGGCCGCGTGGACATCATGGTGGTTTCGTCCACCACCGGCGCATCCCACTGGTTGAATTCGAGGCCGATGTCGCGCTCGATCCAGTCGAAGGCGTTCTCCTGGCCGATGGCGAGGATGACATCGTCGCAGGGGATGAAGATCTCCTCGAGCGGCGTGCCCCGGTCGATGCTCCCCTGCTCGTCGACCTTGTACTCCATCAGGTCGAACTTCATGCCGGTGAGTCTGCCGTCCTCGACCACGAACTCCTTCGGCGAGTGGTTCACGAGGATCTCGACGTTCTCCTCCTCGGCGTCCTCCAGCTCCCAGTCGGAGGCCTTGAAATAGCCCCGCGGCTTGCGGGCCATCACCTTGACGTCCTTCGCGCCCAGCCGGAGCGAGCTGCGGCAGCAATCCATGGCGGTGTTGCCGACGCCGATGATCAGCACCCGCTCGCCGATCTCCTCGGTATGCTTGAATGCCACCGACTCCAGCCACTGGATGCCGATATGGATGCGGTCGGTGTCGTAGCGGCCCGGCAGCTCGAGTTCCTTGCCCCTGGGCGCGCCGGTGCCGACGAACACGGCATCGAAGCCGCCGTCGTCCAGCAGATCCTTCAGGCTGCCGATCGGGTGGTTCAGTTTCAGATCGACATCCATGTCCAGGATCATGCCGATCTCCTCGTCCAGCACCTTCGGCGGCAGCCGGAACTGGGGGATGTTCGTGCGCATCAGGCCACCGGTCTCGTCCAGGGCCTCGAAGATGGTGCACTCGTAACCCAGCGGGGCGAGATCGTTGGCCACGGTGAGCGAGGCACAGCCGGCGCCCACCAGGGCCACCTTCCTGCCGTTCTTCTCCGCCGGCGCCTTCGGCAGCCGGTCGGCGATGTCGTCCTTGTGGTCGGCGGCGACCCGCTTCAGGCGGCAGATGGCCACCGGCTTCTCCTCCACCCGGCGCCGGCGACAGGCCGGCTCGCAGGGCCGGTCGCAGACGCGGCCGAGGATGCCCGGGAAGACGTTCGACTCCCGGTTGACCATGTAGGCATCCGAGAAGCGGCCCTGGGCGATGAGGCGGATGTATTCGGGGACGTCGGTATGCGCGGGACAGGCCCATTGGCAGTCCACGACCCGATGGTAGAAATCGGGGTTTGAGGTGTCGGTCGGCTTCATTTCCTGTGGTGTGAGTCTCTCCCCCGCAGAGGAAATCAGCACCCTTGCACCGTGTAGGTGCGAAGGGTACTAAAGGCAGCGGAAATCGCAACGCTTTTCATTACTTTCGTGACACGTGTCATACGATTTCTCAACTGCCGGCGCCCGACGGGAACGGCATGCGGGGGCTTCGGCTACACTCTGCGCATCGCCGGACGGGAGACAGACGAGTGAGCGAACGCTATACCGCCCTCGCACTGCAGATGGGCACCGACTGCGTGAACGGCTGCACGGACCGGGCATCCGCTCGGCAACGCATGCAGTCGAATCTGGCCGACGCACGCCGGCTGATCGCGGGCAGCAAGGCCTTCATCAGGCAGTTCGCCGGCACCGACGTGCGCCTGGTCGTGCTGCCCGAGTACTTCCTCACCGGCTTCCCCATGGGCGAGAGCGTGGCCGAGTGGCGCGACAAGGCAGCGCTGGCCGCCGACGGCCCCGAGTACGAGGCGCTGGGCGAGATCGCGCAGAGCTTCGACATCTACCTGGCGGGTAACGCCTACGAACAGGACGAGCACTTTCCCGCCCTGTTCTTCCAGACATGCTTCGTCATCGACCCGTCCGGCGACGTGGTGCTGCGCTACCGCCGGCTGATCTCGCTGTCGGCCCCGACGCCCTGGGACGTCTGGGACCGCTACCTGGACGTCTACGGTCTGGAGGCCGTATTCCCGGTGGCGCGCACCGAACTCGGCAACCTCGCCGCCATCGCCTCGGAGGAGATTCTTTACCCGGAGATCGCCCGCTGCCACGCCGTGCGCGGCGCCGAGGTCTTCCTGCACCACACCAGTGAGGTGGGCAGCCCGGCACTCACGCCGAAAGACGTGTGCAAGCGGGCGCGGGCCGTGGAGAACATGGCGTACGTGATCTCGGCCAACTCGGCGCGGCTGGGGAATATTCCCATCCCGGCCGAGTCGTCGACCGGGATGTCGAAGATCATCGATCACGGCGGCAGGGTGCTGGCCGAGGCGCCGGCCGCGGCGGAGAGCATGGTGGCCCACGCCACCATCGACCTGGCGGGCTTGCGCGAGGCCCGCCACCGCGCCGGCATGAGCAACCTGCTCTCGCGCCAGCCGCTGGAGCTCTATGCCGAGGCCATGGCGGGCATCCGCATGCGGCCGAAGAACCGGCTGCTGAAAGACGGCAAGGTGGTGGAACCGGGCCGGGGCCAGCTCGCGGCACTGCAGCAGGAAGACATCCTGCGGCTCGCCGACGAGGGTGTCCTCTAACCTGAATCGACGCTGAACGGTGCGCGAATATTTGTTTTGATCGGCCGGACCGCCGCGCTATCATCTCCCCAGGTTCGAAAAAACTGGAGTCGGAACCATGAGAAAACTGATTACTCTCTTCGCCCTTCCGCTGATCTTCATCGGTACGGCCGCCCTGGCGGACGGACACATGGAGGCCGGCAAGGCGAAGTTCGAGGCAGTGTGCGCGGATTGCCACTACAACGACGACTTCGCGGGCACGTCCAAAGACGAGATCAAAGGCATGATCAAGGCCGTGGCCGCCGGCGAGGTGGAGCACGACGAAGATCTCTCGGGCCTCACCGACGAGGAGATCAAGGCGCTGGCGGCCTACATGGCCAGCGCAGAGTAAGCGTCACGGCCGGCGGGTACCTCCCCGTCCTGCCAGCGAACGCCGGGGCCGGCAGCGCCATGCACTGCCGGCCCTTTTTCGTCTCGGACCGGCACGCTCCCGCGGAAACTACGGATTGCCGCGCCGACCGCCGGCAGGGACTCTTGTCGCGCCCCGGCCAGCTGAATGCAGGCTGAACAACACAGCAATATTGTCTTTATGCGGCAGCAGAGGCGCGTTAGGATTAAGACGACCCGAGAGAAGAGTGGAGGACCCACGATGAGGAAGATTTGGATTGCAATGGCAGCGCCGCTGATGTTCTTCGGCACCGCCGCATGGGCTGGTGGCGACGCGGAAGCCGGCAAGGCAGTGTACGACGATCAGGCCTGTGCCGATTGCCACTACGAAGACGACTTCGCCGGCATCCCGGCCGACGAGATCAAGACGATGCTCAAGGAAGCGACGGATCACGATCCGGATCTCTCCTATCTCAGCGACGAGCAGATCGCCAACCTCGCCGCCTACTTCGCGAGCGTCGAATAAAGCAGGACTCTCATCCGCACCCGGCTTGCGCTGCCGGGTGAAGAATGAGAAAAACGGGCTGACGGCACTCCGGTGCCGCCAGCCTTTTTATTACCTATGCAATCCCTGCTGACACCGCTGCTGCGACGCATGACCCGTCGCTACATGAGTTTCGAGACGGCCCCCGTCACGAACGCGCTGCCGGAACCGACCCCCGGCCGCGTCTATCTCCTGTATCTGCACATCCCATTCTGCGACGTGCTGTGTCCCTTCTGCCCGTTCCACCGCGTGGAATACCAGCCCGAGCGCACCCGCCGCTACTACTCGGTGCTGCGCAAGGAGATCCAGCGCGCCACGGACCAGGGCTATCGTTTCGGCGATCTGTACGTGGGCGGCGGGACGCCAACGGTGCTGCCCGAAGAACTGGCGGAGACCATCGAACTGGTGCGCCGCGATCACCCGGTCAGCCGGGTCTCGGTGGAGACGAACCCGGACGACCTCGGCGACGAACGCCTTTCCATGCTCCGCAGCGCCGGCGTCAATCGGCTTTCGGTGGGTGTCCAGAGTCTCGACGACGACATCCTGCGCGACATGCAGCGCTACGAGAAATTCGGCAGCGGGGAACAGATCTGCGAGCGGATCGAGGCCGTCCGCGGACTGTTCGACACCATCAACGTGGACATGATCTTCAACCTGCCCCGCCAGTCGGACGAGAGCCTGGCGCGCGACATGCACACACTTACCGACGAACTCGGCGTGGATCAGATCTCCTGGTATCCCCTGATGACCGCACATGCCACCCGGAAATCGATGGAGAAGCACATCGGCGATGTCGATTTCTCCCGGGAGGGCGAGCTGTATCACCGCATCGCGCGCCACATGCTGGATACGGGTTATTGGCGCTCCTCGGCCTGGTGCTTCTCCCGCTCCGGCTCGGCGATGATCGACGAATACATCACCGAAGAAGAGGAATACCTCGGCCTCGGCAGCGGCGCCTTCAGCTACATGGGCGGCACCATGTATGCCAGCACCTTCTCCATCAATCACTACCTGAAACTCGCCGACCGGGGCGGTACCGGCATCGTGCGCAGCCGGGATATGAGCGAGCGCGACCAGATGCGCTATTACCTGCTCATGTTCATGTTCAGCGGCGCGCTCGATCTCGACGCGGCCGAAAAGCGATTCGGCGGCCGCTTCCAGCGGCTGCTGTTCGCGGAACTGGCCGGCCTCAGGCTACTGCGCGCCGTGCGCCGGCGGGGATCCAGGCTCGAGCTCACGGAGCGCGGCTACTATCTGTGGGTGGTGATGATGCGGGAGTTCTTCATCGGGGTGAATATCTTCCGCGACGAGATGCGCCACCTGATCCGGCACGAGGCGGTTCTGGTCAGCTGAACCGCCCCCGGGGCCGTCGCCGCGAAAGGCGGCTGCGGCATTCCCCGATTGCCCGCCATCCCCCCCTTGGCCTATCAAGGACATGATTTCCGGCACTAAAGGTGTCCGGCTCCGCTGCGGGCTGCGGTCTTGAAGGATAAGAAAATGCGTAAGCGTGTCACATTCTGTCTGTCGATCCTCTCGACAATGATGGTCTTCCTCCTGTTCTCGCCGTTGGCGAACGCCCAGGAGGAAGCGAGGCCCATCAAGTGTGGGGGCTGCCACAAGGATGTCGAAGTCCTGTCCACTGCGCACCAGGACACCGACTGTCAGGCCTGTCACAGCAACGTGACCAGCCGCCGCCACAGGGCGGAGGATCTGACCGACCTGACCGGCGACGCGATCTGCGCCCAGTGCCACAAGCTCTCCGACCGCTCGCTGAGCCGCAGCGTGCACCACGAGAACGCGAACTGTCTCGACTGCCACGGTGAAGCGCATGCCGTGCACAAGGTGGACGATCGCGGTTCCCTGGTGTCCCCGTTCAATCAGGTGGACACCTGCGGCGAGTGCCACAGCGAGCCCGAAGGGCTGATCGACGGTTTCATCGACAGCGTCCACGGCCGCGGTCTGCTGCGGTCCGGCCTCATCTCGGCCCCCTCCTGCAGCGACTGCCACGGCGACCACCGCATTTTTGCCATCGATAACGAACGCGCGCCGACGTCGCACAAGAACTCACCCGAAATGTGTGGCGACTGCCACGTGGGCGTCCTCGACACCTGGCTGAGCGAGAACAAACACGGCGAAATCTGGCAGGCAGGCAACATGGACGGGCCGGTCTGCACCGATTGCCACAGTTCCCACGACATCCAGGACCCGAACATCGGTAACAACCGCCTGATGATGTCCGGCGAGTGCGGAGACTGCCATGGCGAGCTGTACAACAGCTACGAATGGAACTTCCACGGCAAGTTTACCTCTCTCGGCCTGGAAGCGGCGGCCACGTGCTCCGATTGCCATACGCCGCACAAGAATCTGCCGGCGGACGATCCGCGTTCGAGCATCCACCCGGATAACCTGGCGGAGACCTGCGGCGCCTGCCACGAGGGTGCCTCGGGCAACTTCCTGAAGATCGATGTCCACAACAATCCGAGCGACCCGGCGGACAATCCCTGGGTCTTCTACATCTACATGTTCATGCTGGTGCTGCTGGTCGGCGTGTTCGGCTTCTTCGGCATCCACGACCTGCTGTGGCTGCAGCGCGCCTTCGTCGGCACGCTGAAGGGCGAGTACGGCGACCTCAAGAGCCACGTCGCCGGGGGCCAGTACGTCCGGCGCTTCTCGGGCATCTACATCTTCATGCACATCGTGATCATCGTCACCTTCCTGCTGCTGGCGCTCACGGGTCTGCCGCTGAAGTTCCCGACGGCGCCCTGGGCACAGACGCTGATGAACCTCCTGGGCGGCGTCGAGGCGGCCGGCATCATCCACCGTATCGCCGCCGTCGGCACGTTCGGCTACATGGGCTTCCATGTGCTGCATCTGGTCATCCGGCTGTTCATCAAGCACGAGCGCGGGCTGTTCTGGGGCCCGAACTCCATGACGCCGCAGCTGCAGGACGTCAAGGATCTCGTCGGCAACGTCCGCTACTTCCTGTACCTCGGGCCGCGTCCGGAAGGCGACCGCTGGACCTACTGGGAGAAGTTCGATTACCTGGCGGTATTCTGGGGTGTCATGATCATCGGCCTGTCCGGCCTGATGCTGTGGTTCCCGCAGTTCTTCACTAGCTTCCTGCCGGGCTGGAGCATCAACGCCGCGCTGGTGGTGCACAGCGACGAGGCCTTGCTGGCTACGGGCTTCATCTTCCTGTTCCACTTCTTCCACACGCATCTGCGTCCGGAGAGCTTCCCGATGGATCCGGTGGTCTTCACGGGCCGGATGTCTCTCGAGAAATTCAAGGAAGAGCGGCCGAAGGAGTACCAGCGCATGGTCGAGAACGGCACGCTGGAGCAGAATCTCCGGCCCGCGCCGACCCGCTACGAGATGATGTGGGTCTACATCTTCGGCTTCGCCATGCTGGCCATCGGGCTCGCGCTGGCGGTGGCCATCTTCGTGGCCCTGTTCACTCACGGCCTCGGGGTGCCGTAGCGCCTGACGATTCCGCAGCGGCATTACGGAGAACCCTTACTCCCCTGACCGCGGGGCTGCCGTAGCATCTTCCGGTGCTGCGGCAGCTTCGTCTGCCGCATCGGCTTTTGCGTAACCGGGGGGACCCATGTCCAGACATTTCTTCGCCTCCATCACCCGTAACTGGATCAGCTTGGCCGGTTCGGCAGTGGCACTGGTCAGCGCCGTCCTGATCATCACGCTGTATTTCGTCGAGTCGATCGGGCACCAGGGCGGCCCGTATCTGGGCATTCTGACCTTCCTGATCCTCCCGGCCATATTCGCCTTCGGCCTCATCCTCGTCCCGATCGGCATCTACGTCGAGCGCCGGCGGCTGCGCAAGCACCCGGAATACGAGGGCCGCGGACCCTTCCCGGTCATCGACCTCAACACGCCTAAGACCCGTGGCGCGCTGATGGTATTCCTCGGCCTGACCGTACTGAACATCGTCGTGCTGGCTGGCGCCACCTACAAGGGCGTGGAGGTCATGGAGTCCGTGGAGTTCTGTGGCATGGCCTGCCATTCGGTGATGGAACCCGAGTACACGGCCTACCAGCGCTCGCCCCACTCCCGGGTGACCTGCGCCGAGTGCCACATCGGCCCCGGCGCCGACTGGTTCGTGAAGTCCAAGCTGGACGGCGCATGGCAGATGGTCGCCGTGGCCTTCGACCTCTATCCGCGGCCCATCGAGACTCCGCTGCACGACCTGCGTCCGGCCCGGGAGACCTGCGAGCAGTGTCACTGGCCATCCAAGTTTCACGGCGACAAGCTGGAGATCACGACCACCTACGCCGACAACGAGGAAAACACCGAGCTGAAGACGGCCGTCCTGCTGAAGGTAGGCGGCGCCAACGGCCGCGAATCCACCGGTATCCATTGGCATGTGGCACCGGAGAACGAGGTGCGCTATCGCTCGGACAAGACCCGCGAGGACATCTACGAGGTGCGCCTGGTAAGCCCGGACGGCACGGAGAAGGTCTGGCTGAAACCCGATGCACCGGAGGATGACGGCCTGTGGCGCACCATGGACTGCGTGGACTGCCACAACCGCCCGAGCCACCAGTACCGTCAGCCCGGCGAGGAAGTGGACAACGCGATCCACGACGGCCGCATCGACCAGTCGCTGCCGTTCGTGAAGCGCGAAGGCGTGCGCATCATCGACCAGCAATTCGAGAGCCACGAGAAAGCCCGCAGCGTCATCGCCACGGAGCTGGCCGCCTTCTACGAGGAGAGCTACCCGGAGATCGCCGCCGGGAAAGCCGCGGCCATCGAGCAGGCCGGCGAGACCCTGGGCGATCTGTACTCGGTGAACGTCTTCCCCCACATGAAAGTGTGGTGGAACACCTATCCGGACCACATCGGCCATCAGCAGTCTCCGGGCTGCTTCCGTTGCCACAACCGGGAGCTCGAGACGGTCGAGGGCGACCGGATCACCCGTCGCTGCTCCACCTGCCACACGG
>CAYQZN010000089.1:0-9997 GCA_964421805.1 uncultured Woeseiaceae bacterium | reverse complement strand
CAAGGAGCAGGCAATGAGCGACGAAAAGGCACGCGGCGAGCTCGAGCACTGGCGCACCGAGACCGATTCGAGCGGCGTCCTCTGGCTGGCGGCGGACAAGGCCGGCGGCGGCGCGAACGTGCTGTCCGGGCCGGTCCTGCGTGAACTGGACACCGTCATCGGCGGCATCGCGGACGACCCGCCGAAGGGCGTCGTCATCTATTCGGTGAAGCCCAGCGGCTTCATCATGGGCGCCGACATCAACGAGTTCACCCGCATCGAGACCACCGAGCAGGCCTTCGAGCTGGTGCGCCTGGGCCAGCAGGTGCTCGACCGGGTCGAGGCGCTGCGTTGTCCCACGGTGGCCGTGATCGACGGCTACGCCCTCGGCGGCGGGCTGGAGCTCGCCATGGCCTGCGACTACCGCCTGGCTGTGGACAGCGACCGCAAGACCATCGGCCTGCCCGAGGTTCAGCTCGGCATACATCCGGGCTTCGGCGGCACCGTGCGGTCGGTGCAGATCGCCGGCGTCACCGCGGCGATGGAGCTGATGCTGACCGGCAAGTCCCTGACGCCGAAAAAGGCGAAATCCGCCGGACTGGTGGACCGCCTGGTAACGCGGGACAACTGGAAGGCGGCGGCGCGGGAGATCATCGGCTCGCGCCCGCCCCGCAGCCGGGCCGGTTTCACCCAGAAGCTGCTGAACCTGGCGCCGGTCCGTCCCTTCGTCGCCAAGCAGATGCGCGCGCGGGTCGCCAAACGCGCCCGCCGCGACCACTATCCCGCCCCCTACGCCATCGTGGACCTCTGGCAGGAGCACGGCGGCAGTCCGGACGGCGGCTACGTGGCCGAGGCGCGCTCCATCGCGGAGCTCATGTGCACGGACACCTCGCGCAACCTGGTCCGGGTTTTCTTCCTGCAGAACCGGCTGAAGTCCCAGGGCAGCAGCGATGCGCCCCGGGCCCGCCACCTGCACGTCGTCGGCGCCGGCGTCATGGGCGGCGACATCGCGGCCTGGTGCGCGCTGCGCGGTCTGGAGGTCACGCTGCAGGACCGGGAGGAGAAGTACGTCAAGCCGGCGCTGGAACGGGCGCAGAAGCTCTTCGACAAACGCATCCGTGACGACGCGGAACGGGAGGCGGCGAAGGGCCGGCTCCGTGCGGACGTGGCCGGCGATGGGGTGGCCAGGGCGGATCTCGTGATCGAGGCCATCTTCGAGGACAAGGACGCGAAGCAGGAGCTGTACCGGGACCTCGAGCCGAAGATGAAGGACGGTGCGGTGCTCGCCACCAACACCTCCTCCATACGCCTGGAGGAGCTGCGCACGGTGCTTTCGGCACCGGCCCGGCTGATCGGCCTGCACTTCTTCAATCCGGTGGCGCAGCTGCCGCTCGTGGAGGTGATCCGCTGCGCGGATTCCGAGGCGGCGGCGGTGGACGCCGGTCATGCCTTCGTGAAGGCCATCGGCAAGTATCCTCTCGAGTGCGCGAGCTCGCCAGGCTTCGTGGTCAACCGGGTGCTGGCCCCCTACATGGGCGAGGCGATGCGCCTGCACGAGGAAGGCGTGGCCCTGGAGATCATCGACCAGGCCGCCGTGGATTTCGGCATGCCCATGGGTCCCGTGGAGCTGGCCGACAGCGTCGGTCTCGACGTCGCCTGGCATGTCTCGACGATCCTGGCCGATGCCTACGGCTACCCGCTGCCCGAGCAGCTGAAGAAGATGGTGGACGCCGGCAATCTGGGACGGAAATCGGGTCAGGGCTTCTACCGCTGGGAGGACGGCAAGGCCGACAAGCAGTCCGACCCGGAAGGGCCGGAGCCGCCGGACCTGCAGGACCGGCTGATCCTGCCCATGGTCAACGAGGCGGTCGCCTGCCTGGCGGAAGGGGTCGTGGAAGACCAGGACCTCCTGGATGCCGGCGTGATCTTCGGCACCGGCTTCGCCCCCTTCCGCGGCGGGCCGCTGCACTACGCCCGGTCCCGCGGCGTCGCCGAGATCCGCAGCCGGCTGGAGAAGTTCGCCATGGAGTACGGCGAGCGGTTCCGTCCGGCGGAGGGCTGGGACGCCTTCTCGTCACGCGACGAGTGAGCGCCGGAGTCTCCGGAAATTGGGACGCGTGCCTGATCTTGCCAAGCCATTGAATGTACAATGCGCCACCCGGGAGTCGACGTTTTCTCTGACCGCCGCCCGCACACACGCCCGCACACAGGGCCGGCCGGCGGTCAACCACGGATGAACTGGCTGTAACATGACGGAACGAGGACAGGTAGATCCGAACCTGCTGAAGGGCTTTTCTCCGCTCGACGGACTCAAGCGCGAGAACCTGTCGGCGCTCGCGAAGAAGACGCAGGTTCACGAGCTGGACGCGAATCAGATCCTGTTCCGCGAGGGCGATTCCGAGAAGCGCACCCTGTACATCGTCAGCGGCAGCATCGAACTGGTGGACGGCAACCAGGTGGTGGAGACCATCCAGGGCGGCACGGAGGAGGCCCGCAATCCGCTCTCCCCCATCCTGCCGCGACGCTATACGGCCCGCACCCGCACGAAGATCCAGTACCTCAACATCGACAGCGACCTGCTGGACGTGATGCTCACCTGGGATCAGACCGGCTCGTACGAAGTGAGCGAGTTGCGCGACGACCAGAGCGAAGGCGGCGACGACTGGATGACCACGCTGCTGCAGACCAAGGCTTTCCACAAGATCCCGCCGGCCAACATCCAGGCGATCTTCATGCGCATGCAGCAGATCAACTACAAGGCCGGGGATCAGGTCATCAAGCAGGGCGCCGAGGGCGATTATTTCTACGTGATCACCCGCGGCAAGTGCGCGGTCACCCGGGAGACGCCGCTGAACAAGGAGGGCATCCGTCTGGCCGAGCTGGGCGTGGGCGACACCTTCGGCGAGGAGGCCCTGATCTCCGACGCCAAGCGCAACGCCACGGTCACGATGCTGACCGACGGTTCGGTCATGCGCCTCGGCAAGGACGACTTCAACACGCTGCTGAACGAGCCCATGCTCGAGTGGGTGGACTATACGGAGGCCCAGGACATCGTGGCCAAAGGCGGCCAGTGGCTCGACGTGCGCCTGCCGAGCGAGTTCGACAACTACCACCAGGAAGGCGCGGTCAACATCCCGCTCTACTTCATCCGCCTGAAGCTCGGCACCCTGGACAAGGACAAGCGCTACGTCGTCTGCTGCGACACGGGACGGCGCAGCTCCGCCGGTGCCTATATCCTGAGCGAGAGGGGCTTCAACGCCTGCGTCCTGCGGGGCGGCATCAACAGCGCGCGCAATCCCTGACCGGCAGCGGCTGCGCCTGCGGCATTACATGGTGTGGGTGGGCTTGTCCCCGCTGAGCGCGCCGGCCAGGTAGTTCTCGATTTTCTTCTGCGTGTTGCCCTGATCCTGTTCGGAGAACTGGACGCCGATGCCGGCCGTCCGCTTGCCCTGGGCTCCCTTGGGCGTCATCCAGATCACCTTGCCGGCCACCGGGATCTTCTCGTCCTCGCCCATCAGGTTCAGCAGCATGAACACCTCGTCGCCCAGCCGATAGGAACTGTTGGTGGGTATGAACAGGCCGCCGTTGTGCACGAACGGCATGTACGCCAGATACAACGCGCTCTTGTCCTTGATCGTCAGCGTCAGCAGACCCGGCTTGGACATGGTGAGATCCCTCGATACTTATCCGGTGCCACCGCCGGACGATGCGCCCGTCGGTGAGCGTTCCAGGCCCGCCTGTTCCCCCCGGAACCCTTCGGCCCAGGGGATCAGCAGCGACTCCAGGGCCACCTGCTGCTCGTTCGCCGAGCCCGGCGGCTGGTTCCGCAGCCTGGTCACCCGATCTAGATAACAGAACAGATTTCGACTGTCCATGCGCTGCAGCACGCTTTCCGGCATCACGCCCGCCGGGGCCTGCGAACGCCCGGTGACCCGCGCCCGGATCAGGTCTCTCAGCAGCCGTTCCAGCCAACCTATCGCGAACACGGCATCGGCCTTGGCCCAGCGTGCCGCCGCATCCAGCGGTCCCAGCTTCCCTGCCACGACGGCGCCGAGGTCGTCCCGGAAGCGCGCCGGCAGCTCGGCCTTCCCTTCGCGGACGAAGGCCACCGCACGCAGCGGCGCTCCGCCGGCCAGCGCCAGGGCCTCGGCCCAGTCGGCCTGGTCGCCCAGCCCCGCGAGCCAGGCAAGAGCCGTGGCCGGCGCCGGCAGCGAGACCCGCAGCATCGCGCAACGGCTGAGAATGGTGGCCGGCATGCCCGAGAGCGTGTCCGCCACCAGGATGATCAGCGCATCCCCCGGCGGTTCCTCCAGAGTCTTCAGCAGACTGTTGGCCGCGTTCAGCGTCATGGCGTCGGCCGGCTCTATCACCGCCGCCTTGCCGCCGCCGGCATGGCTCTTCAGTCCGATATTCGCCACCAGGGCCCGCACCTGATCTACCGAGATCCGCGCCTTGCCCTCCTCCGGCGAGATTCGCATCGCATCCGGGTGATGCCGCCCTTGCGCGGGCCAGACGGGCCGCATCGGCCCGCCGCTGGCGCGCTCTCTGCCGCTGCTGCCGGCGAGGTAACGCGCACACAGCCAGTCGGCCAGCACCCGCTTGCCCGTGCCGGCCGGGCCGCTTATCAGCAAGGCATGGCCGAGGCGCCCGGCCGTGCGATTGCGTTCGAGCCCCTGACAGATATCATCCAGCCAGTTAATCTCTTTTTTTTCAATATCTTCAGTCACTTTTCTAATCTACTTTCGCCGTGAGTCGATCGATATGGCGCCCGATCTCCTTCTGCACCGACTGCAGAGGCCGGCTGGCGTCCACCACGGCATAGCGATCCGGCGCGGCGGCGGCCAGCGCAAGATAACCGGCCCGGACCCGCTCGAAGAAGGCGCCCTCTTCGTTCTCGAAGCGATCGGTGATGCCTCGTTCCCGGCTGCGTTGACGACTCACGGAGAGCGGGGCGTCCAGCAGCAGCGTGAGATCGGGCCACAGGCCCGGGTGCACGATATCCGCGATCTGGCGTATCCGGCCGGTATCCTGGCCGCGACCGTAACCCTGGTAGGCCAGCGTGGCATCCGTGAAGCGGTCGCAGACGACCCAGTCGCCTCGCTCCAGGGCCGGGAGGATGAGGTTCTCCAGGTGCACGGACCGGGCCGCGAACATGAGCAACAGCTCCGCCGCCGCCGGCACGGGCTCCGCCCGCTCGGCGAGCACGAGGTCGCGGATGTCTTCGGCCAGCGGAGTGCCGCCCGGCTCCCGGGTGCTGACGACGCCCAAACCGGCGGCGCCGATGCGCTCGCAGATGAACCCCACGCTGGTGCTCTTGCCGACCCCCTCGATGCCTTCCACCGTGATGAAGCGCCCCCTCGCCATACTCAGCGCCTCCGCTCCCGCAGCCGTTCGAGATAGCGCTCCACGGCGGCTTCGTGCTCTTGCCGCGTGACCGAGAAGTAATGGCTGCCGTCCGGCTCGCCCGTGGCCACGAAGAACAGCGCCTCGCCGGGCGCCGGATCCACCGCCGCGTCCAGGGACGCACGGCCCGGCAGGGCGATCGGGGTCGGCGGCAGACCCGAGCGGGTATAGGTGTTGTAGGGGGTATCCGTGCGCAGGTCCCGGCGCCGAATATTGCCGTCCCAGTCCTCACCCAGGCCGTAGATGACCGTGGGGTCCGTCTGCAGACGCATGCCGCGCTCCAGCCGTCGGCTGAACACGCCGGCGATGCGCCGGCGCTCGTCGTCCCGGGCGGTCTCCTTCTCGATGATCGAGGCGAGGATCAGCGCCTCGTAGGGCGAGCCGAGCGGGATGTCGTCCCGGCGAGATTTCCATGCGGCGTGCAGCTGTTCCTGCATCAGTGCGTAGGCGCGGCGCAGGATGATCACGTCCTCGCTGTCCCGCGGGAAATGGTAGGTCTCCGGGAACAGCAGGCCCTCAGGGTGCTCCTCCCCGGCCTCGACCGCTTCGAGCAGCGCGGCCGGCTCGTAAGGGCTCAGGGTGGCCAGGATCGCCGGGTGCTCCTGCAGCGCGCGCACGGCCTCGGCGGTGGTCCAGCCCTCCACGATCGTGAAGCTGTAGAGGCGCACGTCGCCCGCGACGAACTTGGCGAGCGCCTCCGCGGCGCTCAGGCCCGGCTGCAGCACGTACTCGCCGGCCTTGATCCGGGCCGCCTCGCCGGACAGGCGGCCGTACCAGGAGAGCACGGCGGGGTGGCGCAGCATGCCCCTCGCCGCCAGATCCGCCGTCACTCGCGCGAGCGGCGTCCCGGACGGGATCTCCACCACCGCCGGCGCCTCCAGGGCGAGCGGGCGATGCAGCTCTGCCCGCGCCCACAGCAGGGTACCGCCCAGCGCCACCGCCAGGGCCAGCATGCCGGCCAGCGCCGCCATTATGAGCCTCGTCATACTGCTCTCATTCCGTCAGTCCCGCCGCCTCGAGCGCAGCGGTGATTCTCGCGGTCAGCGGGCCCCGTGCCCACTCGCGCTTCCCCAACCGTGCGACCGGCCAGAGTACGTACTGGCTGTTGGTCAGGAAGAGTTCGTCCGCGGCCATTACCTCGGCCGGCTCGACCTCCCGGACCGTCATATCGAGCCCCAGTTCGTCGGCCAGCTGCAGCACGCGGCCGCGCATGATGCCGGCCACGCCGGCATGGGTGAGCGCAGGCGTGACCAGCCGTCCCTCGCGCACCAGGAACAGGTTGCTCATGGTAGCGCACACCACCCGGCCGTCGCCGTCCAGCATCAGGCCTTCGACGATATCGTTCGCCTCATCCTGATCGTCCCATTCGGCCCGGGCAAGCACCTGTTCCAGCCGATCGAGGTGCTTTAGGCCGGCCAGCGCGGGATTGCGGCCGAGGCGGGTGCGGCACCAGCGCACGGCGACGCCGCCCTCCCGGCGCTCTTCCGACCGGTCGCGGGCCGGGCCGATGCCCGCCAGCAGCCGGGCATCGGAATGCCGGTAGGCGTAGCCCCGCTCGCCATCGCCCCGGGTCGCCACCAGTTTCAGGACGGCCCTGCCGCGATCCGCTGCGGGAACCCCGTCGACTATCCGGGCGATGAACTCCTCGATGCGTCGACGCGCAGGCAGGCGCAGCGAGAGCCGGTCGGCGCCGAGGCGAAGACGCTCCAGGTGCCGCTCGAGCAGCCGGGGCCGCCCGTCGCGCACGGCGATAGTCTCGAACAGCCCGTCCCCGTAAGCGAACCCCCGGTCGTCGGGCCCCGGCGCATCGGCCTCCCCGTCGAGGTAATGCCAGCGCATCACGAGGCGCCCTGTCCCTGATCCTGCACCTGACCCTGCCCCTGTCCCAGGGCCAGCAGCAG
Source organism: uncultured Woeseiaceae bacterium (assembly GCA_964421805.1). GTDB lineage: Bacteria > Pseudomonadota > Gammaproteobacteria > Steroidobacterales > Woeseiaceae > Lentisalinibacter. The sequence goes on along the minus strand of CAYQZN010000089.1, from coordinate 2,714 downwards.
CCCCTTCGCCTTGGCGCGGGTCTCGGCCAGTTCGTGTTGCGGCTCCGAATCCGCGACGATGCCGGCACCGGCCCGCAGGGTCAGTTCGTTGCCGTCGGTCACCACGGTCCGGATCAGGATGTTCAGATCCAGGCTGCCGTCCCGGGATAGGTAACCGAAAGAGCCGGTATAAGCGCCGCGGGGACCGGACTCCAGCGCGGCGATGATCTGCATGCAGCGGACCTTCGGGCAGCCGGTGATCGTGCCGCCGGGGAACACGGCAGCGATGGCGCGGCCCGGCGTCACGCCGGGCTCGAGCTCGCCGGTCACGTTGCTGACGATGTGGTGCACGTGGCGGTAGGTCTCGATGCTCATCATCTCGTCGACCCGCACCGTGCCGGGCCGGCAGATGCGGCCGAGGTCGTTGCGCTCCAGGTCGATGAGCATGACGTGCTCGGCCCGCTCTTTCGGGTGCGCCAGGAGTTCTGCGCTGAGCGCCCGGTCGTCCTGACGGCTGGCGCCCCGCGGCCGCGTGCCGGCGATCGGGCGCGTGGAGGCGATGCCGTCGGCGAGGCGGAGCAGCCGCTCCGGCGACGAGGAGATCACGGAATGCTCGCCGACCCGCATGAGGCCGGCGAAGGGTGCGGGGTTGGCGCGGCGCAGCCGCCGATAGATGATCGACGGCGTCATCCCCGCGGCGAGTCTGCCGTGCCAGAGTCGGGACAGATTCGCCTGATAGACGTCTCCCGCGGCGATATGGGCCTTCGCCGCGGCCACCGCCGCGAGATAGTCCGCGGGCGGCTCTTCCTCGGCCGCGCCCGCCAGTGCAGGTCCGCCCGCGTCGGTGTCGCTCCGTGCCGCACCGGCGTCGGCCGCCATCCTGCCGAGGCCGCCGTCGCTGCCGGGCTCCGCCACGGCCCAGGTGCGGCCGTTCTGCCGGTCCCGGATCAGGGCGCCACGCACCCGGGTGGCGAGCGCGACGGGCAGGCCCGCCGGCGCCGTCAGCCGCAGCCCGGGCTCGATCTCGCCGGCAAGCTCGTAGCCCAGGTAGAGGAACCAGCCGCCGGCGAAGGGCGCCGCGCCGGCGCCGGTCGCCTCACGCCCCCACCAGAGGTCCAGGGAATCCAGGAATCCTGCGCCGACCGGTACGTCCGCCGGCGCGACGAGCCGTCCGCCGGCTTCCAGCCGCAGCGTCTCGCCGGGCAACGCGAACAGCAGGTCGTAGCGGGCCTGGGAATTGCCGCCCTCGACGCTTTCCAGCAGGAAGGGATAGCGCTCCGGCCATGCGTCGTGCATGGCCAGCAGGTCGGCACTGGCCGTGAGTTCACGAACCGGCTTCATGGGGGATCGTGCGGCAATGGTCCTGCGGCGCACCGGCACCGCCCGCGTACCCGGCTGCCGTCAGACCGCCCGGAAGATCAGCGTGCCGTTGGTGCCGCCGAAGCCGAAGGAGTTCGACATGGCCACCTGCAGCTTCGCATCGCGGGCCGTGTTGGGCACGTAGTCCAGATCGCACTGAGGGTCCGGGTTGTCCAGATTGATGGTCGGCGGCAGCACCTGATCGCGGATCGCCAGTATCGAGAAGATGGCTTCCACCGCGCCGGCAGCGCCGAGCAGGTGGCCGGTGGTCGACTTGGTGGCGCTGACCGGCAGCGCGGCCGCGTGATCGCCGAAGCAGCGCTTGATGGCCACCGTCTCTGCGATGTCGCCCGCGATCGTGGACGTGGCGTGACCGTTCAGGTGGTCGACGTCGTCCGGGTTGAGCCCGGCATCGCCGAGTGCCGCAGCCATGCTCTTGCGGGCGCCCTCGCCGTCTTCGGGCGGCAGGGTGATGTGGGAGGCATCGCCGCTCATGCCGAAACCGACGACCTCGGCGAGGATGGGCGCACCGCGGGATTTGGCGTGCTCGTACTCCTCGATCACCAGGCAGCCCGCGCCGTCCGCGAGCACGAAACCGTCCCGGTCCCGGTCGAAGGGACGGCTGGCACGCTGGGGCTCGTCGTTGCGGGTGGACAGTGCCCGCGCCGCGCAGAAGCCGCCGAGACCGAGCGGCGTCGTCGCATATTCCGCGCCGCCTGCCAGCATCACGTCGGCGTCGCCCCAGGCCACCGAGCGGGCCGCCAGGCCGATGCTGTGGGTGGAGGTCGTACAGGCGGTGACGACGGCCAGGTTCGGTCCCGTCAGGCCGTGCATGATGCTCACGTGACCCGAGATCATGTTGATGATGGCACCCGGTATGAAGAACGGCGAGATACGCCGCGGGCCCTGATTCAGGTACTTCTCGTGATTGGCCTCGATGGTGGCGATGCCGCCGATGCCGGCGCCCATGGCCACGCCGATGCGGCCGCGGTTGTCGTCGGTCACCTCCAGGCCGCTGGCCGCGAGCGCCTGGTTGCAGGCGGCGACGCCGTACTGCACGAAGGTATCGATCTTGCGGGCTTCCTTCTTCGGGATGCCGTGCTCTTCCGGATCGAAATCCTTCACCAGACCGGCGAAACGGGTCGCGAACGGCTCCGGGTCGAAGTCCGTGATGGGAGCCATTCCCGGGCGGCCTTCCACGACATTCTTCCACGCCGCGTCGACGGTGTTGCCGACGGGCGAGATGATGCCGAGTCCGGTAACGACTGCGCGGCGTCTCTCCACGGGATTACCTGTTCGGGATGGGTGACAAGAGGATGGCAAGGGAAGCGCGGGCCGGGCGCACCGCGCCGGCCCGTGCCCGTGACATCAGGAGG
>CAYQZN010000088.1:0-10011 GCA_964421805.1 uncultured Woeseiaceae bacterium | reverse complement strand
AGGGCACCTACGAGACCTTCGGCGCCGTCGCCCGCCAGCACTTCGACGGCGACGCAAGCGGCCGCTGGATACTCACCGCAGGCCTCGGCGGCATGGGCGGTGCCCAGCCGCTGGCGGCCACCATGGCGGGTTTTTCCATGCTGGCAGTCGAGGTGGACGAGAGCCGTATCGACTTCCGCCTGCGCACGGGCTATCTGGACCGCAAGGCCGGATCCCTGAACGAGGCACTGCGCCTGATCGAGAAGGCGAAAACCGAGGGGCGCGCCGTGTCCGTGGGCCTGGTGGCCAACGCCGCCGACGTCGTGCCCGAACTGGCCGAGAGGGGCGTGGTGCCCGACGCCGTCACCGACCAGACCAGCGCCCACGACCCCCTGAACGGCTACGTGCCCAGCGGCTGGTCACTCGCGCAAACGAAGACCGCCCGGGAGAAGGAGCCGGAGCGGGTGGTGCGCGCCGCCATGGAATCCATGGCCGTCCATGTCCGCGGCATGCTGGCGCTGCAGGAACAGGGCGCGGTCACCTTCGACTACGGCAACAATCTGCGTCAGATGGCGAAGGACGAAGGCGTCGACAACGCCTTCGACTTCCCCGGCTTCGTGCCGGCCTACATCCGTCCCCTGTTCTGCGAAGGCATCGGCCCGTTCCGCTGGGCGGCACTCTCCGGCGACCCGGAGGATATCTACGCGACCGATGCCAAGGTGAAGGAACTCATCCCCGACGACGCCCACCTGCACAACTGGCTGGACATGGCGCGGGAACGCATCAGCTTCCAGGGCCTGCCGTCCCGCATCTGCTGGGTGGGCCTCGCCGACCGCGCCCGCCTCGGTCTGGCCTTCAACGAGATGGTGGCCGGCGGCGAGCTGAAGGCGCCGGTGGTCATCGGTCGGGATCACCTCGACTCGGGTTCGGTGGCCTCGCCCAACAGGGAGACGGAGGGCATGCTGGACGGCAGCGACGCGGTCTCCGACTGGGCGTTTCTGAACGCGCTGCTGAATACGGCCAGCGGCGCCACGTGGGTCAGCATCCACCACGGCGGCGGCGTCGGCATGGGCTACAGCCAGCATGCCGGCCTGGTCATCGTCTGCGACGGCAGCGAGGCGGCCGCGCGCCGCATCGGCCGCGTACTCTGGAACGACCCGGCCAGCGGCGTCATGCGCCATGCCGACGCAGGCTACGGCCGGGCCGTCGACTGCGCCCGCCGCAACGGGCTGGACCTGCCAATGGTGGAGACGGGAGGTGACGGCCGATGAACACGCTCGAGATAACCCCCCGGGACCTGGCACTGGAGGAACTCCGCCGGGTTAGCGCGGGGCCGGTGGAACTCACCATCGACGATGCCTGCCGCGATGCCATGGCCCGCTCGGCCGATACCGTGGCACGGGTGCTGGGCGAGGGGCGCACCGTATACGGCGTGAACACCGGATTCGGGCGGCTCGCCAACACGAAGATCCCGCCGGACGCGCTGGAGACCCTGCAGAGGAGCATCGTGTTGTCTCACGCCGCCGGCGTCGGCGAGTTCATGGCGCCCCATACCGTGCGGCTGCTGATGGTACTGAAGATCAAGTCCCTGGCACGGGGCTATTCCGGCGTGCGCCCCGAACTGGTGGACCGGCTGGTCGCACTGGTGAACGCGGGCGTGTACCCGGCCATTCCGAAGAAAGGGTCGGTGGGCGCCTCCGGCGACCTGGCCCCGCTCGCGCACATGAGCACCGTCCTGCTCGGCGAGGGCGAGGCCTTCGTGGACGGCGAGCGGGTGAGCGCGGACGCCGCCCTGCGCCATGCCGGCATCGAGGCGGCGCCGCTCGCGCCGAAGGAGGGACTCGCGCTGCTGAACGGCACCCAGGCATCCACCGCCTACGGCCTGGAAGGGCTGTTCCACGCGGAGAACGCGCTCTGCACCGCCCTGCTGGTCGGCGCCATGTCGGTGGAAGCGGCGCAGGGATCCCGCGTGCCGTTCGACGAGCGCATCCATGCCATCCGCGGCCAGGCGGCCCAGAGCGAGATCGCCCGTCGCTACCGGGAGATCCTCGACGAGTCGTCCGAGATCGGCCGCTCACACGAGGGCTGCGAGAAGGTACAGGACCCCTATTCTCTGCGTTGCCAGCCCCAGGTGATGGGCGCCTGCCTGCAGCAGATCGAGCACGCCGCCGGCATCCTGATCGCCGAGGCGAACGGCGTCTCCGACAACCCGCTGGTGTTCGCCGACACCGGCGAGATTCTCTCCGGCGGCAACTTCCACGCCGAGCCGGTCGCCATGGCGGCGGATATGCTCGCCATCGCGCTGGCGGAGATCGGCGCGCTGTCGGAGCGCCGCATGGCGCTGCTGATCGACTCCAGCCTGAGCGGGCTGCCGCCGTTCATCGTGGAGAACGAGGGCGTGAACTCCGGCTTCATGGTGGCCCAGGTCACCGCCGCGGCGCTGGCCAGCGAGAACAAGACCCTGGCCCATCCGGCCTCGGTGGACTCGCTGCCGACTTCGGCCAATCAGGAGGACCACGTCTCCATGGCCACTTTCGCCGCGCGGCGGCTCGCCGATATCTACGAGAACACCGAGAACATTCTGGCCATCGAGTGGCTGGCCGCCGCCCAGGGCCTCGACTTCCGCTCGCCGCTGAAATCCAGCCCGAAGGTGGAAGAGGCAAAGGCACTGATTCGCTCGGCCGTACCCTTCTACGACCACGACCGCTACTTCGCGCCGGACATCAACAAGGCGGCACGGCTGATCCGGGAGGGGCACCTGGCTGCGCTCACCGCCGCTTTCCTGTGACGACCATATCGGAACGGACAGCCGCCGGCGGCGTGCCGGGGGCTGCGGACCGCTCAGCCCGCCTTCTTCACCAGTGGCAATAGGGGCCTGGCCGGATGCAGGCCGGCAGCTGCGCTATAGTGACGCCATCCCCGCAATCCTGCCGCCGACCATGCTCACCGCCGTCTATGCCACCCTGCTGATCCTGCTGAACCTCGTATTCTGGGCGGCCATCCTGTTCGGGCTGCCGGGTACCTGGCTCATGCTCCTCTGCGCCGTGCTCGTCGACTGGTCGCTGGCCGACGCGCCGATGTTCGGCTGGACCATCCTGCTGGCCTGCGCCGGGCTGGCCACTCTGGGTGAAATCCTGGAATTCTTCCTCGGCGCGGCGGGTTCTCGAAGCGCCGGCGGCTCGCGGCGTGCCGCTGCGCTGGCGATCGTCGGCGGTATCGTTGGCGCCATCCTGGGCACGCCGGTGGTGCCGCTGCTCGGCACCCTCATCGGCGCCTGCATCGGCGCGTTCGCCGGCTCCATACTGGGCGATGTCTGGGCCGGCCGGCCGCTGATCCACACCATGGAAGCGGGCAAGGGCGCGGCGGTCGGCCGCTTCTGGGGCACCGTCGCCAAGATGACGATCGGCGGCATCATGGTCGTGATCCTGGGCGTGGCTGCCTTCGCCTGACGCGTCCGATACCCGTCCGATCGCGCCCTCGGGGCAGACGGGAGCGCTTCTGGTAAAGTCGTCCGCGTCCACACCGGCAAGGCTGACACGGAGCGCAGATGGCCAGACCCCCGGAACATATCGTGATCGTCGGCGGCGGCAGCGCCGGCTGGATGGCGGCGAGCATCTTCCTGGCGAGCTTCGGCCGCCAGGGCAGCAGGATCAGCCTCATCGAATCGAGCAACGTGCCCACCATCGGCGTCGGCGAGGGCACAACGCCGCTGTTCAAGCGCTTCCTGAACTTCCTCGGCATCCCGGAAGCCGAATTCATGGCGGCCTGCAACGCCACCTATAAACACGGCATCGAGTTCCCGGACTGGACGTCGAGCGAGGACTTCGCGAGCTACTTCCATCCTTTCGCTTCGCCCGCTTTCAGCCAGCACGACCGATCCTTCTTCGAGGCCTGCAACCGGCGGCGGCGGGGTGAGGCCGCGGACACGGATCCCGCCGGGTACTTTTTCGCTGCGGAACTGGCAACCCAGCGCAAGGCGCCGGCGGGACCGCCGCCGCGCACGCCGGACAAGATCGACTATGCTTATCACTTCGACGCCGGACTGCTGGCGGAATTCCTGAAACAGCGCTGCCGTGCCAACGGCATCAATCACGTCATCGATCACGTCAACGACGTGGTGCTGAAAGAGAACGGCGACATCGGCCACCTGGTCACGGAGGAAGGCGGCGAACTGCACGGCGACTTCTTCGTGGACTGCACCGGCTTCGCGCGGCGGCTGCTGGGCCAGAAGCTGGGTGCCGAATTCACCTCCTACAAGCCACGCCTGTTCAACGACAGCGCCGTGGCCCTGCGCACGCCGCTGCCCGAAGAAGGCGACATCCCGCCCTACACCGAGTCCCGCGCGCTCAGTGCCGGCTGGGCCTGGCGCATCCCGCTCACCAACCGCATCGGCTGGGGCTACGTGCACAGCTCGGACTACATCTCACCCGAGGACGCCGAGCAGGAGCTGCGCGAGCTCATCGGCGCGCCGGCGGAGGGCCAGCCCGCCCGGCATCTGAAGATGCAGACGGGACGGGTCTCCGAGCACTGGAAGAACAACTGCGTGGCCATCGGCCTGTCGCAGGGATTCATCGAACCGCTGGAGGCTACCGCTCTCGGCCTGGTGCAGTTCAGCATCAATCGCTTCGTCACCCAGTTCGCCCGGGGCAACTTCGAACCGGCGTATCGGGATCACTTCAACCGCATCGTGAACGAAGCCTTCGACTCCACCCTCGATTACATCCAGATGCACTACAAGCTCACGACGCGCAGGGACACCCCCTACTGGCGGGACTGCGCGGCGAACGAAAACATCTCCGACGTCATGCGCGGCGTGATCGAGGGCTGGGACAGCGAGGCGCCCGACTTCCTCCCGGAGCTGCAGCGGCACGTCCGGGGCTCGTCCTACGCGCCCTACTCCTGGTACTGCATCCTGTCCGGCATGGGCCGGTATCCGAAGGGAGCAGCCGCCGGGGAAAGGGCGGAGAACCCCTACCGCGGCGAGGTGGCCCGCTACTACGGCCACCGCGAATACCTGCAGAACGAGGTAGGAGGGCCTTCAGGCCCGATTGTTTAATGAATCGGGCCTGAAGGCCCTCCTACATGCGTTTTACGTTTCCAGGCCCAGGCGCTGGTGCCATTCGGCGATGGACTCGTCCGGATAGCCCTCGAAGACCTTGTCCTGTTCCTCCGCCTGCACGGGGACCCAGTTGGCCTTCGAGCCCGTGAGCAGGTGAGTGCGCTCCGGCGGCTGCGGCAGATCGGTGTCGATGGCCGAGGCGAACGGATGCACCAGGTTCGGCCAGCGCGGGTCCCACACCCACAGGGCGCTGCCGCAGTGCTTGCAGAAACGGCGCTCGCCGCGGCTCTCCCGCCGCTCGCCGGTATGCCCGTCCGGCACCAGGGCGTGGAACACGGTGATGTGCTCCGCGCCCTCCACCTCCAGCGTGCGCGAGTCGCCGCTGAGGTTGATGGCATAGCCGCCGCCCCCTGCCGTCTTGCGGCAGATGGAGCAGTAGCACAGGTTGAACGGATAGGGGTGTTCCGACTGCAGGCGGAAACGCACGGCGCCGCAGTGACAGGATCCTTCGAGTTGCATCAGTTGCCTCCGGCGGTCAGTCCTCGTCCCGGTGCACGGTGTCCGGCGAGAACGCCGGCAGGCATACGGCGACATACTCCGCGCCGCCGGGCTCCGGTGTGCTGTAGCGCACCCACTCGCCCTTCTCCGCAATCACCGCCTGACCGGCGGCCACGGTGAAGGCCTGGGACTGGGTCTCCACGCGCAACGCGCCTTTCAGGACGACGGTGAATTCGTCGAACTCCGGCCGCTGGCCCGGTTCGGACCAGCCCTCCGGACTTACCATGCGGGCGACACTCACCGGCGCGTGCTGCGGCGTGTTGGCATGCCCCACGTATTCCTCGATGCGCTTCGGCGGCTCGCCGACGGCGGGCACGACGGTGGGGGTTTCGATCAGTCTGGCCATGGGTACTACTCCGGGCAAACGCCGCGGATGAAGTAATGGCGCCCCATACCCTTCAGCACGAACTCGTCGTCCTCGACGGAGTCGATGCGGAGATCGAACACCATGAACATCGGCCTCAGGTCGACCATCCCTCCGTCGATCTCGTAGCTGCCCGGATCCATCTCCTCGCTGGTCGGATTGCGCTGGTAGGTGAGCGTGCCGTCAGCGTTGAAGACGTATTCGATGCCCTGCTCTTCCCGGTTGCCCTTGCCGAGGTCCGTGAAGGCGAAGCACCAGGTGCCCTCGAGGTACTCCGGCGTGAGCGCAGACGCCGGGACAGCCTGGCCGGCGCGCTCGGCCGCGGGAACCGGCGGCGTGGGTTCAGCGGCTTCCATCGCGCTTTCTTCGGCGCCGGTGTCGTCGGCGACCATGGTCGTGGGCTCCTCGCCCGCGCCGCCGCAGGCGGTGAGCAGCAGCGCGAGAGAACCGAGAAACGCGAGAATGGTGCTACGGTACAGAGTGTTCATGAACGCCTCCTTGACAAGCGCCGGGACCGGCCCGGCGTCCACAGTGTACCGATAGTCTACCAATGCGTGTCGGCGACCTCCGTGTCATGCCGATCCGTCGATCCGGTCGCCACGATACCCATCTGCCAGAACCGCCTGTTCAGTCCAGGCAGCTGCAGCTCTCGCAGGCCTGCTCGGGGGTGGATGCACAGTACTGGTTGAGCGGGAAGGCATAGCCCGCACTGGCGCCGAGATCGGCGGGCAGCTTCGACAGGGCGGCACCGGCGCCGAGACCGACGCCGAGCGGCTGGGACAGGTCGGACTCGAACATCAGGTCCACACCCAGGCTCACGGGCTTTCCGCCTTTTGGACTGGGGCCAGTCGCACCAAGGCCGAATCCGACGCCTTTGAAGGTATTCATATTCGCTTTCGGAAAGAGCAGGAGCCGGACATCCGCGCCACCGCCGATATTGGTCACCGCCTTGGCGTGGGGCGCAATGTAGAAGCCGCCGTTGCCGCGAAGATCCGTGACGCCCGTAATGCTGACCCCGGCCCCGACGCCCTTGGCGCCGGATAACGTCAGCTGGTAGCCGATGAAGAAATGTCGCCAGAGCGGATCGGCGAGAGGGATCGGGTCCCACTCGCCGTCAGCATGGGCGCTCGAGATGCCCAGGACAGGCAGCGCGCCGAATATGATGGCCGTGTTCGGGCGCGCACGCTCGATATCCGCAAGCACGCTGGGTGGCACCAGATCGTACAGCGTGATCAGGCGGTCCATCTTCTTCACATCGCCGCCGCAGACGGTGTCGGCCGAGAACATCTCACGAACCAGAGCGCTCGCCGCAGGACCGTTGAGCCGTGCCACGATCGGTTCGGCTTCGGGGATCATCCGGCTGACGATGGCATCGCGCATGAATTCTTCGCCACGCTTCCGTGCATCCTCCACCTTGCGCCGCAGCGCCGCGGTGGTGCCATGCTGATCGAGGGCGAGATTGAGAAGCTCGTCAGGCTTCGGGGCCTGGCTCAGCAATGCTGCAAGTTCCTTGCCTTCCCACAGCGCACCGACGAGTGCCCGGCAGGCGGTCTGAGCGAAACGGTCTTCCACGCATCGGTTATTGATGAAGTCCTCGGCCAGTCCGGCGTCGCAGGACGGGATGCGCTCCACGATCAGGCACGGACGCTCGCCGAGGGCGCCGCAGCGGTTACGCTCGTAGCAGCGCCCGCCGACGTTCGCCAGGCCGTCGTCGCACAGCCCCAACACCGGACTTAAACCGGCCACGAGATTGCCTGCGGCGCAGGCGTTCGATTTGCTTACGCCTGCCAGCGTGCGCACGTACCCTTCCGGACAGGACCAGCAGCTGCCGCCGCGGCTCGGATCGAAGAAGGAGCCGTCCGGGCAGGCAAGGCGCTTTTCCAACGCCGCCTTGGTGAAGGACGGACCGCGCCATTTCGTACAGGCATTGTTCGCCGTGACAGGCGCGGCGGTGCGGGTGTAGCCACGCGGACAACTGTAGCAAGAACCGTTCGGATCCCAGAATTGCCCCCTGGCGCAGTCGGTGCCAAGCAGACCCTTGCCACGCCCGTGGCGTGTCGCCTTTCTCGTCGTCTCACCCGGCGGCCGCATGCAGGCGTCGCCGGAGTTCACCGGCGTCACCTGGCGGACCGTGCCCGACGGGCAGCTCCAGCAGCTGCCGCCATTGATGGGATCGAAGAACGACCCCTTCGGGCAACCCTTGGGCTTCCGGCTCTCGTAGGTGGCGGGTGCGACCGAGCACGCCGGCTGGCCGAGACTGCCGCATTTCATGGCGTCGAAGTCGACGGCGTGGCCGGTCGCGGGCGCGCCGAGGAGCAAAGCGAGGGCGGAGCAGGTGATCAGGTGGACGAAGAGACGGTACATGCTGACTCCATCAATCGGGGCCCGGAATGCGGGCGACGGTTGGCAGGAGGGCCTTCAGGCCCGCCGCGAAAGTGAGAATCCGAGGGCGCGGGAGGCATCGGTCAATGCAGAGCGAGTACGACGTTGAAGATGGCGCTCATCGGTGCCGACGGGCCCGTCTTCAGCGGCTGGAACTCGACGGTCAGTTGCTTGCGCGCCTCCGGCGAGTGCCGCAGGTAGATCGGATCTGCGGCGTTACGCTCGGCCTGGCCCGCGTCGAAGATCCGGGTGGTCAGCGGCACGTGACCGGGCGCCGTCACCCGCATCTGAACGTGCGGCGTGCGTCCCGCGCAGGCAACGGGGCGGATGGTGCGGAAGTGGTAGTTTCCGCCCCAATCGGTGGTGGTGACGCCATAGCCTGCGAAGTGCTGATCGGGGCGCCTGGTTGCCCGTGGATGGTGGTACAGGCCCCCCGCGTCGCATTGCCAGATCTCGACCCGCGCGGCACGGACGGCACCGCCGCCGGTGTCCAGCACGCGGCCCGACAGATAGACGGCGCGTCCGGCGGCCAGGGGAATGGCGCCGGGTTCCTCCCGCGCCGCGGAGCTTGCGCCGTCCACCGGGCTCGAGCGAGGCGGTACGACGCGCAGCAGGTCGTTATCCACGTCGACGGGAAAATCGGCGGGATAGAACGAACCCTCGACGTCCCGGGGCGTCGGCAGCAGTTGCCCGTCCCGCTCCGGCAGCTCGCCATGCGCGCTGCCAAGCGGCGTCAGAAGAAAGACGCTGAGGGTCAACAGCAGTCTCCGGCGACTGAAGCCGTTCATCGTGCTTTCCCGGGCCGGGCAGCGACGAATATGCAGTTCCGCTCCATCTCCGCGTCTCCGTAATTCGGATGGCTCTAACCATACAAGCAAGAGCTCGTGCGGAATCCGATCAGGACTGGGGCAGAAATTTCCGGGGCCGGCGCGGCGGGTCAGCGACCGGCAGGCTCTCCCGGCATCGCGGCGTAACGCTCGATGTCGGCGGCCATGCCCTGCTCCCGTCGCCCTTCTCTCTACTACAGAAGGCCGAAAAACCCGATCAGCTGCAGTGACGGGTACGCGATCAGCGGAACTGGGTCTTGACGCGATCTCGCAGCAGGTCGATCAGCAGGCCCTGATAGTAATCCGGGCCGCGCTCCGTGGCGGCGTCGAGCATGGCCTCGAGCTGAGCGGCGGAGACTTCGAGGTCGTCGCAACCGGTGAAGGTCCCCTTCACGGCGTAATACGGGAAGCCCACGAGACCGGCATAGCGACCGGCCGCCGCCGACCGGCGGATGAGTTCGCCGCCGTAGCAGGGGTCGATCTCGGTCCCGCTCCAGCCGGTGACCAGGATGTAGCCCATCACGAACAGCGACTGGGGATAACCGGCGCGGAGCGCGGCCTCCCGGTACGGTTCGGCCTCCTCGTGCATACCGGAATAACCGTAGGCACGCGCCAGCTGATAGTTCAGCCGCGGATTCTCCGGGTCGGCGGCCACCGCCTTCCTGCAGACCTCGATTGCCGCGGGAATGTCCATCCCGGTGCGGCTCACACCGTCGGTGACAGCATTCGGGTCGGAGGGATGCGCCGCCAGGCGATCGCACTCGGTGACCTCCGATGAATAGTCGTCCGCGGAATAGACGCCGATCTCGTCGAGGGGCACGTAGATGGAATCGTCCCCGGCG
>CAYQZN010000087.1:0-10035 GCA_964421805.1 uncultured Woeseiaceae bacterium | reverse complement strand
GGGCCGACTGGAGCCATGACGGCGGGAAGGAGGCCCGGCCGAAGCGAAGGAGGACAGGACGTCCGACTGAGTGTCCCCCGCAGTCCACCCCAGTCGATGGCGGGCCAACGTCGATAGCAGGATGCCGCAGTCGGAAGAGCGGGTCGGGCCTGAAGGCCCTCCTACATGCAGTCAGACCAGGTCGCGTTCTATGGCTTCGTCCCAGTTGCGGCTGAACACCCGCTTGTCGCCTTCCCAGGCGTCCAGGGTGGCGGTGACGTGGAAGTGCGTCGGAGTGGAAGTGAGCACCGTGCGGGTCTCAGTGCGGATGCGCCAGTCGCCACGGGCCAGGCTGCGTTCCCAGTAGGTCTCGCCGCGGGCCGTGGCGACGTCGTCCGCGCGCGAGCTGTACCACTCCAGGGCCTTCGCGCCGACCTCCAGATCGATGTCGCGGATCACGTAGCGTCCCGAGTCGTTGATGACCTCCAGCGTGGAGACGTCCCGGGCGAGATCGGTATGCACGATCCAGTTGTGATGGCCGCCGTCGATCACGCGGCGCTCCAGCGGCGGCGTGCCCACCGGCTCGCCGAAGCCGTGCAGCTCGTCGTCTTCCGCCCGGGGCGGGCGCACCGGCAGCGACAGGCTGCTGCCGGCCACGTGCAGTTCGATGCGGGCCGCTTCCGGCGCCGGCCAGGCCAGCGGCCAGTAGGAGGTGGAGACGGACACCCGCAGACGATGGCCGGCGGGGAAGCGGTGGGCCGCCTCGTTCAGCTTCACCCGCACCCGATAGTGCCGGCCGGGTTCCAGCGGCTCCGGCTCCTCGCTGCCGTTGCGGTGAGTCAGGTTCAGCAGGCCGTAGGTGACGCGCGTGGCCTTGCCGTCCGGCAGCACGTCGGAAAGTCGCACGGCCAGCATGGCCACCGGCCGGTCGGCGGAGACCTCGAGTTCGGCGACAGCCTGGCCGAGGATCTCCACGTCCTGGCCCAGCGGGTCGCTCTGGAACACGAGAGCGCCGCCGTCCTCGTGACGCTGGTCGTGGGCGAGGTCCGGGCCGGCCGCGTAGGAACACCACTTGCCGGCGAACAGCCCCACCGTCAGCGGCGACTGCAGGCCGATCGCATAGGGTTCCACCTCCGTCTCCGGCGGCCGCAGGTGATGGCGGGTGAAGCGATAACGGCGCTCGGCCACGTTCGCCGACGGCCAGGCAGACTCGCCCACCCAGCGCCCCGGGCGCTCCAGATAGCTGGTCGTCGGCGGAACGCTCTCCTGCATCCAGGCCTGCAGCATGGGCTCATCCATGATGCCGGTGTCCACGCCCTTCAGCCACTGGTCCCACCAGCGCAGCATCTCGCCCAGGAAATCGATGGCGGGGCCGGGCATGCCGATATGGGGATACTTGTGGCTCCAGGGTCCGACGAGGCCCTTGCGCGGCACGTCCAGATGCTCGAGCAGCCGGAACACGGCGTTGGAATAGCCGTCGCTCCAGCCGCTGACGGCATAGACGGGGCAACGGATGGCACCGAAGTCCTCGCACACCGAGCCGTGGCGCCAGTAGGCGTCGCGCCGCTGGTGCCGCAGCCACTTCGCCAGCCACAGGCCGCTGCCCTCCAGCCGCTGCAACCACATGTCGCGCCAGCGATCTCCCACCAGCTCCGGGTCCGGCGGCATCGTGTTGTAGGCGAACATGGTCGACGCCCAGGACAGGTTGTCGCCGAGCAGGCAGCCGCCCATGTGATGGACGTCGTCGGCGTAGCGGTCGTCGGTGGAACTCAGCGTGACGATGGCTTTCAGCGCAGGCGGCTGCATGGCGGCGATCTGCAGGCCGTTGAAGCCCCCCCAGGAGATGCCCATCATGCCCACGTTGCCGTCGCACCAGGGCTGCTCGGCGATCCAGCGGATCAGCTCGCAGCCGTCGTCCAGCTCCTGCTGCAGGTACTCGTCCTCCAGCACGCCTTCCGATTCGCCGCTGCCGCGCAGATCGGCGCGGATGCACGCATAGCCGTGGCCGGCCATATAGGGATGCGCCAGCGCATCCCGCGCCGCCGTGCCGTAGCGCTTGCGATAGGGGATGTACTCGAGGATCGCCGGCACGGGGCGCTCTGCCGCGTCCTCCGGCATCCATATGCGCAACGCCAGACGCACGCCGTCCGGCATGGGCACCTCGACGTTCTCCAGCTCGCGTACCCGATGGGGCAGTTCGTCGACGAATCTCATGCAGCGTCCTGTCCTGTGGGTTCCACCTCGAAGCTCAGCATCGCCATGCAGTCGCGGTACTTTTCAAGCAGCTCGCGCTGGTTTCCGGCGCCCAGGAAGAGGTCGCCGAGTTCGTAGCTGTAGCTGTCGTAATGATGAGAGTCTCTCAAACGCTCGCCGGGTTCGGCCAGCGGCCGGAATCGCGCCTCGGGATAGCGGGCGCGCACCCGATCGAGTTCCGCCGCCGTCGGCATGGCGCGCACCATGCCGTCGTTGCAGAACGTCCTGATCATGAACTTGGCGGCCACGCGATACTCGCCCTGCCGATGCGGGAAGCGCGGGCCCTCACCCAGCGCCAGATCCACCGCCACGGACTGGTGGGAGGCGCCATCCACCAGCCGGAACAGCGGACAGTGAGACTTGGAGATGCGGGCATTCACCTCCAGCAGGCTGATCCGGTCGGTCTCCGGCTGCCAATAGAACTCCATGTTGAAGGCGCCGCAGTCGTAGCGGAAGCGCTGCATCACCTTCTCCGCGGCGTGGATCATGCGTGCCTGGACCCGGCGCGGCAGCCCGGACGGGTACTGATAGCGTGAGAAGCAGGAGCGATGGCGTCCCGTGCGCACGGAATCGACGACGCCGTAGATCTGCACGGCTCCCTGGTAGACATAGCCCTCCAGCGTGCACTGGCGGCCGGCCGAGATGATCGCCTCGGCGATGCACCAGTGCCCCGTCACCGGACGGATCTCGGCGGGCACCTCCACGTGGTCCAGATACTCGTCGAAGGGCCGACCGAAGTAGCCTATCTTCCGCCGGATCTCCGGCAGGTGGGCCTGCAGATCCCCGGGGCCGTTTATCAGGAAGCCCAGCCGCGATGAATGGGCCTTCACCGGCTTGATCCAGAACGGGTAGTCCAGCTCGATCAGCGCAGCCGGATCGTCGGCGAACGGATCCACGGCCTGGAAAGCGGGAACGAGCTCGGGGACTACCGCCCGCTGTTCGGTGCGCGACCAGTACTTGTGCTCGCAGCGGGCGATCGCCTCGTTGCTCGGACCCGGCAGCCCGCGTGCATTCCGCAACACACCGGCCATGGCGCTGGAGGGGAAGTCCCAGAAAGCGATGATGCCGTCGACGGAACCGCCGTGGCCGTCCAGCTTCTCCTCGGCCTGGCGCCGGAGCGCCTCGAAGTGAAACTCGCCGTTCGCCGGACGCACGATCTCGTCGTAGCCGAGCAGGCCGACGAACCGGCAGGCCTCGGCCTCGCGGATGGACCGCAGCTCGCGTTTGTTGAACTCGTCGAGCCCGAGGACGAAAACGTTGCGCATCGTTTCACTGTGGACCCCGGCGCGCATACGACACCACCGTGGAGACCACGTATGCTGCGCGCGCACGGCAGGAGCGCCTTCAGGCGCGATTATTCTGAGGAATCGGGGCTAAAAGCCCCTTCCTACAGGCACCCTGTAGGAGCGCCTTCAGGCGCGATCCGCAGTCGGGCCTGAAGGCCCTCCTACATGCCCATCGGCGTTTGTCAGAACGACCAGCTTACCGATCCGCCGACGCCCCAGTCGGGGCTGCCGTCGGAGAGACCGGCCAGGGCGTAGACCTGGGCGCCGAGCCGTGGCGAGACCTCGGTGTCGAAGAACACGGAGACCTCGGTTGCGGCATCACCGCCGTCGATCAGCTCGGGCCGGTAGCTCACCAGCGTGCCGACGCGATTGTCACGGCCTGCCCACAGGGCAACGCCGCCGGCGACGAACCAGGTGTCGTCCAGGTCCAGTCCCGCGGGATCGCCCCGCCACTTGTAGCCGACCGTGCCCATCCACATGAGGTCCCGCTGGAATACGTAGCCGTCCAGCTGCAGCGAATAGTCCGTCTCGCCGGTACCCAGCCCCTTGTCCTCGTCGGCCGTGCCCAGCTTCACCTTCGCGGTGACATCGAGCACGGCGTTATCGCTCTCTGCGAGACCCAGCCAGGTTCCCGACAGCAAAACGTCACCGATGCCGCTGTCGGATACGTCGTCACCGCTGCCGACGATCACGTCGCCGCGGCGTCCGATGATGGAGCCTTCGGGTGCGCTCACGTAGGCGTATGGCACCGTCGCGCGCAGCGAGAACTGCTCACCGGTCCAGGACAGCGTGATCGGCACGTAGATGTCGTCGATGTCGCTGCCGCCCCCGTAGTCGCCGGTGGTGTACTCGGCGCCGACCGTGAGAGTCGTGCGACCCTCCTCCGCCAGCGCCGTGCCGGCGGTACCCGCCAGAGCGAGCACCGCCAGCATCGTCGACACCACCGCCGTCCGGCCCGGGCACTCAGCGTGCTTGGCATTCATAGCGGCACTCCGTTGCTTATTCGGTCTCGGGCAGCGTCACGCCCTGTTCGCGGGCCCGTTCCATCATCTGCTCGCTATGCTCGGCACGGATGCGTTCCTGCTCCTGCTCGGACTCCGTATTACGGAGCCGCTCGCGGTAGCGTTCACGTTCCTGCTCCGTCATGAGCGAGGCGCCGTAGATGGGCTCGCCTTCGTCATCGACGTGAATCCTGTCCCTGTCCCGGTCACGATCCTGGTCCTGATCCTTCGCCTGATCCGGGTCCTGATCGCGGTCCCGATCCTGGATCTGGTCCTTGTCGCGGTCGCGGTCGCGATCCTGGTCCTTGTCGCCGGCCATCGCATAGTCGCGATCCTGCGACGGGTCACGTTCCATCAGGCGATCGCGGTCCATCGTCCGGTCCCGATCCATCTGGGCGTCGCGCGCGACGCCGCCGCGTTCGGCACCGGAACCCTGCCCGCCGCTGCCGGCGCCCTGCATGTCGGCCGCCGCGATGGCGGACCCGGCGAGCAGCGCCGTGGTGGCGAGTCCTATCAGAAGATTCCTGGTACGCATGATTCAACCCTCCATGTCACTCTTCCCTGCTCCCTCGCAGGGTCCATTGAACGCCGCAATCGGCCATCCGTGAATACGTAGAATTGGAAGGGCCGACCGTGTCAACGCAAGGTCCACTGCTGCGTTACCGAAACACGTAGGAGGGCCTTCAGGCCCGATCCCCTCTCACCAGAACGGATTCGGGGCTGAAGCCCCTCCTACCTGGGTTCGACGTGCGGCGTCAGCTTGTAACCCGCGCCGCGGACGGTCTTGATCATGCGCGGGGCGCGGGGATCGTCGCCCAGCTTGCGCCGCAGCTTGCCCACCAACACGTCCACGCTCCTGTCGTAGGGCGTCCAGTCGCGTCCAGCCACGATCTCGAGGATCGCATCGCGGCTGAGCACGCGCCCGGCGTGGGCTGCCAGTGCCGCCAGGAGTTCGAACTCGTGGCTGGTCAGTTCGACTGGCCTTCCTGCCGGATCGGTCAGCTCCCAGGCCGCCAGATCCAGCGTCCAGCCGTCGAAGGTCAGGGCGGAAACGTTGTTGGCGGATTCGCGGCGTTCCGACGGCGCGACGCGTCTCAGGATACTGCGCACCCTGGCCAGCAGCTCGCGCTCGTCGAAGGGCTTGGTCATGTAGTCGTCGGCGCCGAGCTCCAGTCCCACGATCTTGTCAACCGGCTCGCGCTTGCCGGTCAGCATGAGGATGCCGATGTCCGAGCGCGCGCGGATCTCCCGCGCGAGGCTCAAACCGTCCTCGTCCGGCAGCATCAGATCCAGGATGACGAGCCGCGGCTGCTCCAGCGCCATCATCTCGCGCATTTCCCGCGCGGAGCCCGCGGTGCGCACCGGGTAGCCCTCTCCGGCCAGATAGCGGGACAGCAGCCGGCACAGGCGGGGGTCATCGTCCACGACGAGAATGCTGCTCGTCCTGACCATAAGACCTTCTCCCGGCTCCATGGGATGGGAATCCAGTATGTCGCATCGCCATGGGATATCTATCGCGATTTATGCGGACCCTGCGGATAGCGCGGATCCGGCTCCGGGTTCAGACTGGCCGGAAATTCGGCTGCCGATCCGGCCGGACGCCGGAGAAGGACCGCAGGACCCGCAGTGGCGGAATACAGGCGTATAGCCCTGCTGATACTCACTATGACCGTCGTGGTTGCGGTGGCCACGGCAGTCGCCATCGGCGTGCTCTACGACACCGCGTTCGAGCGCCAGCGTGAGCAGCTCGTCGACAGCGCCCATACCCTGGCGCGGCTGATCGAGCAGATGAGCGAGTTCGACCAGCGCTACCGGCACGATTATCCCGGCTCCGCCGCCGAAGCCACCCTGGCCCAGATCAGGCAGGCCTTCACCCACGAGCACACCGTCCGGGGCTCCTCCGAGATGACGCTCGGACGCCGGCAAGGCGACGACATCGTGTTTCTGATGCGCCACCACCACGCCGTGGGCGGTCCGCCGCCCCCCGTGCGCTGGGGCTCGGCTTTTTCCGAGCCCATGCATCGGGCCCTGTCGGGCGAGAGAGGCACGATGATCGGCAACGACTATCACGGCACCCGCGTGCTGGCCGCCTACGACGCCGTCGAGCCGCTGCAGCTCGGAGTCGTCGCCAAGATCGATCTGGCCGAGATCCGGGCCCCGTTCTTCCGCGCCGGCATCCTCGTCCTGACCATTGCACTGGCGCTGATCGCGGCCGCCACGCTCTTGTTCCTGCGCCTGGGGAACCCGATGGTGCGCGCCCTGCACGAGCGCGAGGAGCGGCTGCGCCTGATCCTGGCCTCCACCGGAGAGGGCATCTTCGGCATGGATCTCGACGGCCGCTGCACTTTCGCCAACCGGGCTGCCGTGCAGCAGCTGGGCTATGGCCGCGAGGAGGAGCTCCTCGACCGCGACATCCACGAGCTGATCCACCACACCCACCCGGACGGCAGTCCCCACCCCAGGGAGGAATGCCCCGCGGCACGCGCCATCTCCCACGGCGAATCGCTGCGGCTCGACGACGAGATGCTGTGGCGCGCCGACGCCACCGGTTTCCCGGCGGAGTACCGTACGCAGCCCATGCGCCGCAACGGCGAGATCATCGGTGCCGTGGTCAGCTTCGTGGACACGACCGATCGCAGGGAGCGGGAACTCGAACTCGCACAAGCCCGGAAGATGGAGGTGCTGGGCAGGCTCACGGGCGGCATTGCGCACGATTTCAACAACCTGCTCACGGTGATCCTGGGCAACCTGCGGCTGCTGAAGCACCGTGTGCGGTCCGGCGACACCGAAGCGGCCGAGCTGATCGACGATGCGGTTTCGGCGGCCGAGGACGGCACCGGGCTCATCCAGCAGCTGCTGGCCTTCTCCCGCAAGCAGACCCTGAAACCGGAGACGATCGACCTCGGCATCTTCCTGCGCGACAACCGGCGCTTCATCGAGCGCGTGGCGGGAGACGGCGTGGAGATTGCGCTGGACACCGACACCGGTGCGCTGCCTGTGCAGGCGGATGCCCAGCAGCTGCAGAGCGCACTGCTTAACCTGGCCATCAATGCCTGCGACGCGATGCCGGGCGGCGGCGGACTCCGGATCGCGGCGCGGCGGGAAGAGATCCGCGCCGGCAGCGCTCTGGACATGGCGGGCGGACCCTGCGTGACGCTGAGCATCACCGACACGGGCGAGGGCATGAGCGCCGAGATACTGGCCCGGGCCATCGAACCGTTTTTCACGACGAAGGGTCCGGGCAAGGGCAGCGGACTCGGCCTCAGCATGGTCTACGGCTTCGTCCGCCAGTCCGGCGGAGATCTTCGCCTGGAGAGCGAGCCGGGCGGCGGCACGACCGTAACCCTGTATTTCCCGGCAGCGGCCGCTGCACAGCGGGTCGAGGAGGCCGTGGAAGCCGCAGCGCCGCAGGTGGCGGCCGCCGAGACCATCCTGGTGGTTGAGGACGAGGCCCGGCTGCGCCGCTACGCCGCACGCACGCTGTCCGGTGCCGGCTACCGGGTACTGGAAGCGTCCGGCGCCGCCGCAGCCCGGGAACTACTGATGAGGCATACGGAGATCGCGCTGCTGTTCACCGATATCGTCATGCCGGGCGGCACGAGCGGTCTCGAACTCGCCGACTGGGTCCGCCGTCATTACCCGGGCACCGGCATCCTGCTCACCACCGGCTACAGCGACCAGGCGGCCCGTGCCGTCGACGGCGGCCACTCCATCCTGGCGAAGCCTTACAGCGAGACCGGACTCCGCGCGGCCGTCCGGCAAGCGCTGACCGATACCGACTCCGCCTCCCGTACCGGTTGACGGCGCTTACAAGAATTCACAATTGAATTACGCACCGTTTACGGGCGGTGGCGCAGCTCTTTAAACGCCGGTCCTAGCATGGAACCCAGGAGGCAAGGAGAAGGTGCCATGCGTGACGAGCGGAAAACAAAGCGCGACGCGGCCACCTCCTCGCTTCACCTCCCGCCGCGGTGCTCCGCCCCCAGAGGGGGACGCCGGCTGCAGCGCCCCGCAGCACCCGCCCGCGGCAGGCATTGGGGGCCGGAGGAGCCTGTCATGAAGAAACAAGGAATCTGTTATGTGCTGACAGCGATCCTCGTCGGATTGTTCGCATTCAGCAGCGGCGCGATGGCCGAAAGACCACCGGGCGTCGGCGGCGGCAACGGCGGAGGTCACGACAGCGGCAACGAGCCGCCGGATTACGGCGACCTGTTCATCCTGTACCGGGATGAGTACGGCGTACCCCTTCTGACGGCCGACGATTGCCAGCAGCCGCTGGCCGCGGAGGCCTTCGAGGGCTGCATCCAGATACCCGGCACGACGGACGAAGCGGACTGCCGCATCGTCCCGGTGGATCCCGCCACCTGCTCGGTGGAAGGTCCTTATTCCATCCACACCCAGGAAGTCGATTTCGGCCGCATCAACGAGGCAAGGTCGCCGGACAGCGTCTTCGAGTCGCAGCTCGAGGAAGCCCGGCTGACGCTGGCGACCGCCGGATGTCTCGGCCTGGATCCGGCCGGCCGGCCGGTGGCGTCCAGCGTGATCGACCCGGACGCGGCCGTGGAGGGCGACGAGTACGTGGCGACTTCGACCATCGACTCGCCGCTGCAGCACCTGGCCATGTACCGGGCGCTGATGCTGGAAGGCGCGATAGGCGAGAACATCGATCTGCCGCGCGACTGGATGGCCGCGGCTGCAACCAGTCTCGGCGCAGCGGCGGACAAGTCCGGTTTCGTCGGCGTGGATCTCGTGGTCTACCTCAACGAGATTCTCGGACTGACCGAGGAATCGGCGAACGCCATGCTCGACACTCGCTGCATCGACGTGAAGGAAGAGGTGATGGGCGTGATCCAGCACGTGCGCAAGTGCTTCCTGGACTTCTCCGCCTACACCTACAACCGCGCAGCGACGTTCGGCTACCTGCCGTACCCCGCCTACATACCGGCTGGCGATCCGCAGGATGGCGTGTTCGAGTATCTGCACGAGTTCGATACCGCTAATCACTGGTTCACGATCGAGACCGGACCGATCCTGGCGGCCGTCCCCGAACTGGCGGACAGCTACGACGGCTCGAACGTCGGCGCATTCGCAACCGCCGCCGACGACAGCCGCGCCGTGATCGACTTCTTCCACACCTGGCCGGTGCCGGGCGACTACGCCACACCGGTGCTCTGTGAGGCCGGCGCGGACGTCTACTACGACGTCTCGATCAGCGCCGACTCCGGGCTGCAGGTGCCGAAGCGGATGGTGGCCGATACCGAAGGCCGGGAAGGCACGCTGACGGTCGCCAACGCAGGACCTGCCGACGCGACCGGCTTCGTGAAGCTCACCGGCATCGACAGTGAAGGCGAGGCGGTAGGGCCGCTGTACCTGATAGACGGCGGCATCGTCACCGAGACGGAACTGTTCGTCGGCACCGAGTACACCGAACCGTTCACCCTGGCCGCCGGCTATTCCACCAGCTGGACGTTCTTCTTCAGCATGGATTACGCCACGACCATCGAATGGACGGCCGA
>CAYQZN010000086.1:0-10116 GCA_964421805.1 uncultured Woeseiaceae bacterium | reverse complement strand
CCGTCGAAGTCCGCCACATCCGCGGTAACGACGCGGCCGACGTCAGTCAGCTCGATGACGTCGAATATCTCATCGTCGGCACCGGCGGTCCCGACGGCAAGCAGAGTCAGGACAAACGCGAGGCGCGCGGTATCCGGGGCCGGCCTCATCCTGCCTTGCCGCCATGCGGGCAGCGGTGCGGCTTGATATCGAGCAGCGGCGTGCCGTCGACGCAGTCGAGACCGCGCACCGTCACCACCCCGTCCTCGATCCCGACCAGCCGCACCAGCGACGTGCCGATGGGATTGGGCCGGTTGGGCGAGCGCAGCGCGAAGGTACCCACGGTCCGGCCATCGTCCCGGGGACTCTGGGCAACGAGGTCTCGCCGGCTGCGATCGAGCCAGTAGAGCACCTCGAGCTTCTCGTTGGCTTCCAGCCCTTCGAGGGCGGGTCGCCAGATCGGCACGACGACCAGGCGGCACTCGGGTCCGTCGAAACTGCCCTGCCGCGGGCACGAGTCCCGATCGGGCCAGGGCGTGCGGATCTCGCCAATGAAGCGAAGCCGCGCGTCGTCGGCTACGCCGGCATCGACCGTGCGTTCGTTGCGTCGAAGCTCGTCACGGTTTCTCATTCGTGCTCCTCTTCATTTCCTGCGCGGGCCGGGCGGCCGGGCTCCAACCCGTACATCCGCTTCATCGTCTGCGTCTGGAACACCAGCGCCGAGGCGAGCGTGACGACGATGACGGTTCCCATAATGGCCGCCATCCGCGCCGTGGGGGCGCCTTGCGCCATACGTATCTGCATCAGTTCATAAAGGGTATGGGCCCATTCGATCGCGCCCAGAACGAGGGCCGCCTGGATGACGCGCGCCGCCCAGGCAGCGCGCACGAAGAGGAGGCCGATGAGTGCCAGCGATAGCGCAAGACCGAAGACGTTGCCGTAGCGCAGATAATGGGCACCGAGCAGGACGAGACTGAGGGCCACGACGGCTGGGAATAGTGCTTTCATGATCACTTACGATGGACTGCAGACGGCGACGGGCGGGTCAGGATGAATAACGCCGCCCCGCTCAGGACCACGATCTGCACGATGATGACCCATGACGGAGCACCGATAAACCAGCTGGCCACCGGTGTCAGCAACAGGACAACTAGAGCGATCCGTTTCGTCCTGCGGTCAATGCTGCCCTCGCGGTCCCAGTTTTCGATCAGAGTGCCGAAGGAAGGATGACCCCGCAACCAGCGGTCCAACCGCGCCGAGGAGCGGGCGAACGCGAAGGCGGCGATCAGCAGGAACGGTGTCGTGGGTAACAACGGCAAGACCACGCCGACGGCGCCGATGACCACCGATGCAAGACCGGTCAGCAGCCAGAAGATTCGGACGCCCGTTTTCACGCTGGCAGTTCATCACACCGGGATCGGCGCCGACAAGAGTCACCGGACCATATACCCACAATGCGCGTCATTGACGGCCGCGGCATGGAAGAGATCGGCCAACGATCTGCCTTCTCACACATGCACCGGCTTTGGTGCCCGCCACATCCGCCACAATGGTGGCCCATCCTCAGCAAAGCGGAACTCCTCCGTCACCCCGAATCCGTGGCGCTCGTACAGACGTCGATTCATCGGCGATGAAGCTTCCAGATAGGCTGGAATGGCTTCGCGATCACAGCGCTCGAGGACAGGCGAAGATGAACGGCCTTGTCTTCGCCGGCGAAGGCCGGCAGCGCTACGGCGCGATGAACAGGCTGACGGGAAAGACGATCCGGCGCATGACTAACTCCCGGTGAGAGATACGGCCCGTCCCGTCCGTTATCCGCGTGCCCTGACCTTAGTTCTCCGATACGAATTCCGCGATGGTATCGAACACGAGCCGGATGCGCCGGCTCGTGTGCAACTCTCGATGAGTCACCAGCCACACCGGCACCTCGACCGGCGGCAGTGACGGCAACGCCTCTTCGAGAACCGGCCGCGTCGCCGCGATGTCGCGCGTGACGAACCCGAGGCCGAGCCCGCGCTCGACGAGCGCAAGGATGACGCTGCCACTGGCGCTGTAGATCTTGAAGTGGTCACGGGTAACGGGGATACCCATCGCGTTGTACATCTCGACCAGTCGCCCCTGGTGTTCGAAGCCGATGAAGTCTGCGCTGGCCAGATCCGCCGGTGAGCTCGGGCGGCCGATCCGCTCCAGGTAATGCGTGGCTCCGAAAAGGTGGGCCGTCTCCCCGCCGATGCGTTTGGCGATGAGGTCACCGTGTTCGGGCCGCGCGTGGCGGACTGCGATGTCTGCCTCGCGACGGATGAGGTCCAGTGAAGCGTTGGCCGGGATGATCTCGATCTCGATGCCCGGTGCTCGATCGCGTATGCGCTCAATGGCTCCCGGCAGGTAGTGGATCGCGAACTGCTCGGTGGCCGTGATGCTGACGTGTCCGTCGATGAGCTCCGAGCGGCCCGTGGCCGCCAGCGACACTCGCGTGGCCGCGTCGCCCATTGCCCGCACGTGCTCCAGCAGCGCGAGCCCCGACTCCGTGAGTTCCATCGAGCGGCGCCCGCGCTCGAACAGCGTTACCCCGAGCTCTCTCTCGAGCCCCGAAACCTGTCGGCTGAGCGTGGGCTGGGTGAGACCGAGGGCACGCGCGGCCGCCGACAGCGAGCCCTCCTCGGCCGTCGCGAGGAATGCCCTCACCTGATTCCAGTCGAATGCCACTGCCTGCCAATTCATACAAATATGTATATCAGATATCCGCCAATAGGCAATTTTATCAACGCATGCGCATGGCTAGTATGCACCCTTGTTTTGCAGGAGCCACGACATGATGCGCAGCCCGGTAACTACGATCCCTGTCTCCAGCCGCCGCTCCGGCAGCTGGCAGGTGCGTATCTGCAGCGGCTGTTTCGCCAACATGGCCGGTTTCGACTAACAAGCGTTCCCAGTATCGGACACAATGACCCCGCCGGTACCCCCGGCCCGGAGAACACACCGTGAGTACCCCCGACATGACCCGCCCGCACCCCGACTCCCGCTTCTGGAACTTCATCGCGCCGCGCTATGCGCGCAGGGCGGTTCCCGACCTGGCGGCCTACGAGACAAAGCTGGCCATGACCGACAGCCATCTCGAGCGCGGCGATCGCGTGCTGGAGATCGGCTGCGGCACCGGGACGACGGCGCTGCATCACGCGCCGCGGGTCAGCCGGATCCTGGCCACCGACATCTCGCCGCGTATGATAGAAATCGCCCGGCAGAAGGCCGAGGCAGCCGCCATCGGCAACGTCACCTTCGAGGTCTCGAGCATCGACGCCCTGGACACGAACGCCCGTTACGACGTCATCCTGGCGCACAGCATCCTGCATCTCGTCGCCGACGTGCCGCGCACGCTGCGCCAGCTGCGATGCATGCTGAAGCCCGGTGGCCTGCTGATCTCGAGTACCCCGTGCATCGGCGACAGCGCCGCCTGGTTCGGCTGGATCGCGCCGGTGGGCCGCGCGCTGGGCGTGCTGCCGCGGATCAATGTGTTCCGTGAACCACAGTTCATGCAGTGGATCGCCGATGCCGGCTTCGATATCGAGGAGCTCTGGCAGCCCACTCCAAAGGCGAGCCATTACATCGTGGCGCGATCGGTGAGTGAGGCCGGATAGCCGTGCGCAGTCTGCCAGGATACGTCGCGTTTTCGCTAGCCTCACTCGTGGCAGTGACACTGCTGGTGCTGGTCATCCTGGTCGTCCTGCCGCCGCCCGGGATGCCGCAGCCCGGGCATGCCGGCGATTTCGTCATCCGCAACGTGCGCGTTATCGATGTCGAGACAGGTAGGGCGCGGCAGGCCGCCGATGTCGTGGTACGCAATGATGTCATCACGGCTATCGGCAGAGACGTGGAGGCGCCGCGGGGCGCTCGCGAGATTCGAGGTACCGGCAAGTACCTGATGCCCGGCCTGTGGGACATGCATACCCACTCCAACACGTTTGCCGGCCAGTATCAGCATCCGCTGTTCATCGCGAATGGCGTCACCGGCGTGCGTGAATTGTGGGGCTGTATGTCGCAGTCCGATTCGTTCATCGCATGCATTGACGATCGCAGGCGCTGGAACCGGGCGCTGGCAACCGGCGCGGGTCTGTCGCCCCGCTATGTCGGCCAGTCGAGCTTCCAGATCAACGGCGGCGACGAGGTGCCGGCGGGCTTCGAGTCGTTCTTCCGCCTGGGCACCAGTGCAGATGCCGACGCACTCGCACGCTTCTACAAGCAGGCCGGTGCGGACTTTCTGAAGGTCTATTCCTCCGTCTCATCAGCGGAATACGACGCGCTGGTCGATGCCGCCGCTGCACACGAGCTCGCCGTGGCCGGGCACCGTCCCCTGAAGGTGTCGCTGCGGCAGGCGATCGAGGCAGGACAACGCAGCGTCGAACATGGTCGATTGTTCGCTCTGGAGTGCTATGGGGAGGCCGCCAGCTTCCGCGCCTTGCCGGATCCGCTGGCGGCGTACGACACCGAGTTCATCGCCGAGCTCGTCGATGGTCAGGACGCGGCGCGCTGCCGCGAATTGATGGCGGCGATGGCACGGTCACAGACGTGGTGGACGCCGACGCTGCAGACGTTGCGCATGGGCGCCATGGCGCACGATCCGGCGTTTCGCGACGATGCGAGACAGCGTTACGTGCCGGGCGTGCTGCGTCGACTGATGTGGACCCCGGATGCTGACCGCAACGCCGCGACGGCGCTCGATGCCTCGGGGCGCAACGTTCGCACTGCGCTCTATGACCTGGCATTGCGCCACGTCGGCGAAGCCCACGCGGCCGGCGTGCGGTTACTGGCCGGCACCGATGCATTCGACACCTATGTCTATCCGGGCTTCAGTCTGCACGACGAGCTGGGCCTGCTCGTGGCAGCAGGACTCACACCCGCCGCAGCGCTGCGCACCGCCACCATCGACGCCGCAGCCTTCATGGAGCTCGATCACCGCTACGGCTCGGTCAGCGTCGGCAAGGCGGGCGATCTGCTGTTGCTCGGGGCCAACCCGCTGCAGGACATTGACAATACCCGGCACATCGAAGCGCTGCTGTTCAGCGGACACTACTACGATCGCGATGCCCTCGATACGCTGCTCGCATTCGCGGAGCATCGAGCCGGCAGCGTGCATCAGAACGTCCAGATCCTGTGGCAAGCGTTGCGTAGCCCGCTGGTGCGCCAGCAGTTCGCCGACTGAGGGTGACTGATAGCGGAGCTGTCGTTGCAGGACGTCGATCGAAGGGCAGCGAGACTGTCCGGCTAGCAGCTGGCATAGCTCCAGGATGGGGCCGGCGCCCGCCTCACCGGTCCGCGCCGAAGCCAGTCCAGCAGGGTGTCGGCACCGAGCGAAGCGCAGGATTCGGCCCGGCAGACGCAGGCAGGGCCACCTCCCGCGAATAATCGTTCTATCCTCCGATCATCCACAA
Organism: uncultured Woeseiaceae bacterium; assembly: GCA_964421805.1. Lineage (GTDB taxonomy): Bacteria > Pseudomonadota > Gammaproteobacteria > Steroidobacterales > Woeseiaceae > Lentisalinibacter. Next base: position 4,711 of record CAYQZN010000086.1, on the reverse strand, counting down.
TTGCCGCGTACGGGCGGGTGGTTACGCCGGTTGCCCCAATCCCGTCCGGCATCAGCATTCCCATGCCTCTGGTGAAGTCCGCGTCGCCGTCCGGCAGCATCAGCACGTTCCAGATGTCGAGGCTGTAGGCCCACTGGAAGACCACCGGCGCCATGTTCACTGAGAGGCAGTAGACCTCGTCGATCCCGGCACGCAGGAATTGCCCGTAATGTTTCTCGTAATCCAGCAGCAGGGTCGATGCGCACCCGGGCCGGATCTCGCCCGGCGAGGCGAGCAGCAACACGCGTCGCTCGCCGAACAGTTCCGCGGTATTCGTGGGCTCCCAGCGGAACGGGTTCTCGCGGCCCATGTCCTCGCCAGGCAGGCGCAGATCGAACGTCACGTCTGGAAGCATTGTTCCTGCCGTGGGTGTTGTTACGCTGGCGCCGGGGCTGAGATCATTCATCGACCCGACCATACCACCTGGATGCAAATGATTCGCATTACGGTTTATACTGATCGGGACTCCCGCAACTGCGGTCACAGAGAACGCGGCGGCCTTGTCCACCGCGCAGACATACCATCAACCCGACCAGCGAGGATCACCATGCAGACACGACAATTCGCGATCTCCGCTCTCATCCTCTTGTGCCTGGCAGTACACCCCGACGCGCCCGCGCTGGCGCACGGCGAGATGGACGAGGGGCATCTCGAGGAATTCCACTTGCATCTGGACGACTACGAGGAAGAGGTCGAGGCGCTGATTACCGACGTCCGTGGCATCGTGAACGCCCGCGCCGACAGCCGCAGCGACGGCCCGGACGTAGACGAACTGATAGAGCACTGGGAAGAGGCAGGCGTGCATGCCGCCATCGAGACGAAGGCCACCGTGACCTATCCGGATATCTGGCAGGCTCTGGTCGCCTTCAGGCAGGCCGTCGAAAAGGATCGGGACGCCAATGCGGTGGCGGCCGCTGCGCAGGATCTCGAGGCGGCCCTGTGGCAGGGCTATGGCGCGCTGCGGCTCGCCGCCACCAACGCCGACGACAGAACGGGCTAGGGGGCTAGCGTTCTGTTTTCCGCGGCCTGCCCCGTCCGACCGTCGGCATACCTTCCGTGATGGGCGAACAGGGCAGCACGACGATTGCAGCCACGGTATTCGTCGTACTGGCCGCCTTCTGCTGGGGGCTCTCGGGCGGAATCGGCGGCATGCTTATCGCCGAGGGCTGGGATCCCTACCTGGTCTCGTTCTACCGGGGCGCGATCGGTCTGCTGTTCGTGCTGGGCTGGCTCGTGGTGCATCCGCAGCGCACCGGGCTGTCCGACACACGTCTGTGGTTCTGGTCGGCGGTCGCCGGCCTGGGTGTCGCCGGCAATTTCACTTTCTATTTCATCAGCATCGCGCAGGGCAGCGTCGCGGTCGCGGCCACCCTGATGTACTGCGCGCCGGTATTCGTCTTCCTGGTGTCCTTCGCGCTGAGACTCGAGACCCCCAGCGTGCGCAAGTGGATCGCCATCGCCCTGGTGATGGTCGGCATCGTGCTGCTCACTCGCGTCTACGATGCGGGCGCGGCCGACGTGACGCTTCTCGGCGTGGCGGCCGGACTGCTCGCAGGAGCCTGCTATGCGCTGTTCATCTTCGGCTTCAAGTACGCGACACCCCACGGCAGCCCGCCGGCGATACTCGTCATCGCCTTCGCAGTCCTCGCCGCCGCCCTGATCTGGCCGAGCAATGCCGGTCAGGTCGGCGCCGTCCTGAGTGCGCCTGAGCTGCCGCTGTTCGTCGCCCTCGGCGTGCTCGGCGCAGGACTGTCGTTCATCCTCTACGTGGTCGGCCTGAGCGAGACGGCGCCGGCCGTCGCATCCATCGTCGCCATGATCGAGCCGGTCACGGCATCGCTGTTCGGTGTACTCGTGCTCAGCGAGAGCCTGACAGCCACGCAACTGGTCGGCATGGCGCTGATCCTGCTCACCGTGACCGCGCTGAGCGTCCGCGCGAGTCGCTGACCCCCGGCGCTCTGGCGCCGAGGAACGCGCGGACAACGGCCTCTTACGCCGACAGCGCGAGCGGCGCCGGGTTCGAGGCCGCCGGGTCCGGATCGCGGCAGAATCCCGTGCCTTCGAACCAGCTCAGCCGTCCGGCGAGCGCGGCCACCTCGCCCACGAACAGGATCGCCGGCGGCTGCACCTCATAGCGCTCCGCGAGCGTGGCCAGCCCGGCCAGGGTCCCGCGCAGCACACGCTGGCCCGGCAGGCTGCCGTTCTCCACCAGCGCCACCGGCGTCGTCGGCGCGCGCCCGTGGTGAAGCAGTCTCGAGCGGATCTCGCCCAGCCGCCCCACGCCCATATAGAACGCGAGGGTCTGGCGGTCCCTGGCGAGGGATGCCCAGTCCAGCTTATCTACGGAATCCTTGCCGTGGGCGGTGATCATCACCACCGACTGGGAGTGTTCACGGTGGGTCAGGGGGATGCCCGCGTAGGCGCCGCAGGCCGCAGCCGCGGTAATACCGGGAACCACTTCGAAGGGCAGGCCCGCTTCCACGAGCGCCTCGGCTTCCTCGCCGCCACGCCCGAATATGAACGGGTCTCCGCCCTTCAGGCGGCAGACTTTCCTGCCCTCGCCCACCAGCCGCACCAGCAGCGCGGAGATCTCTTCCTGGCTCACGCAATGTCCGCCGGGCATCTTGCCGACGGCCATGCGCTCGGCATCCCGCCGCGTGAGTTCGAGTACCTGCGGCGAGACCAGCCGGTCGTAGAGGACGACGTCCGCCTCTTGCGCGACCTGCAGGGCGCGCAGCGTCAGCAGACCCGGGTCGCCGGGGCCCGCGCCCACCAGCCAGGCGATGCCGGGCGCGGGAAGGTCCCCGGCGGCGGCCGCCGCGGTCAGTGTCCGGGAGATAATGTGGTCCGCTTCGATGGTGCGCCCGGCCAGCGCGGCGTCCGACACCGGGCCCGAGAAGACGCGCTCCCAGAAGCGGCGTCTTGCGCCACCGTCGCGCAGGCGGTCGGAGACCCGTGCGCGCCAGCGTCCCGCCAGTTCCGCCAGTTCGCCAATGCGGGCGGGCAGCAGCGACTCGATCTTCTCGCGCAGACGGCGCACGAGGACGGGGGCCGAACCGCCCGAAGAGATGGCTATCATGATCGGCGAACGGTCGACGATCGCGGGCATGATGAAGCGACACGCCGCCGGGTCGTCCACGACGTTGCAGAGAATTCCCCGGCCGTCGGCGAGTTCGGCCACCCAGCGGTTGAGCGACCGATCGGAGGTGGCAGCGATCACCAGTTGCTGACCGTCGAGGTGCGCCGGTTCGAACCCGCCGTCGACGTGCACGAACGCCTCGTCCTGCCGTGCGCTGTCCAGTTCGGCGACGAGTGCCGGCGCCACCACCGTTACCCGCGCCCCGGCGGCAGCCAGCAGCCGGAACTTGCGGCTGGCCGTCTCGCCTCCGCCCACGATCAGGCAGGGCACATCGTGCAGTCTCAGAAATACGGGAAGGAAGTCCATCGGTCGCTCGCGCCTCGCAGTACGTCCCGACTATAGCGAGCGAGTGCGCGCGTCAGAAATAATGAAAGAGTCTGGAAACATGCCGAGCCGTTATAACGCAGCAATCACCGAGCCCGTATGATTCTGCGGCAGTGACACGCCGATGCGTGCGGAGACGACAGAGGGCAATCCATGACACTGCGACAGCTGCGCTATCTGCTGGCCATTGTCGACAACGGCCTGAACATTACGGCGGCATCGGAGAAGCTCTACACGTCGCAACCGGGCGTGAGCAAACAGATCCGGCTGCTGGAAGAGGAGCTCGACCTCCGGCTGTTCGAGCGCAAGGGCCGGAGTCTCGCCAGCGTCACGCCGGCGGGCGAAGAGGTGGTCGCGCGGGCGCGCACCGTCCTGCAGGAGATCGACAATATCCGCACGCTGGCGCTGAACACCCGGCACGAAGCGGACGGGACGCTGGCGATCGGCACCACCCACACCCAGGCGCGCTACGTACTCCCCGAGGTGATCGCGCGCTTCCGCGAGCACTATCCCAACGTCGCGCTCGAACTGCATCAGGGTACGTCAGAGCAGCTCGCCGACATGGTGGAGGCCCATCAGATCGATTTCGCCATCGCCACCGGCGGCCAGGACCTGTTCGCCGACCTGGTGATGCTGCCCTGCTATCGCTGGGACCGCACGATCCTGGTGCCGCGCGAGCATGAACTCGCACGACTGGACGGACCGCTGACCATCGATGCCCTCGCCCGCCACCCGCTGGTCACCTACGTGTTCAGCTTCAGCGGCGAGTCGTCGCTGAAGAAGGCGTTCGCCGCCGAGGGGCTCACGCCCGACGTCGTCTTCACCGCCCGCGACGCCGACGTCATCAAGACCTATGTGCGGATGGGCATGGGTGTGGGCATCGTGGCGAGCATGGCCCACGACTGTGGCGACGACCTGGTGGCCATCGATGCCGAGGGCCTGTTCCCCCGCTCCACCACCTGGATCGGCTTCCGTCGGGACACCGTACTGAGGCGCTACATGAGCCACTTCATGGAACTGTTCGCACCGCACCTCACCGACGCGCTAGTGCAGCGCTGCCTCGCCGCCGCGGATCAATCCGGGGTGGATGCGATCTTCCGCGACGTAGACCTGCCGCTGCGCGGCGGCTGCGGCCAGGCGCCCGCGGACGCGGACGCGGACGCGGACTGACTCAGCCGGTCTTGCCGAAGTCCATCTCGTGCAGGCCGC
>CAYQZN010000085.1:0-10195 GCA_964421805.1 uncultured Woeseiaceae bacterium | reverse complement strand
TGATGGAGCAGGAGGGCGTGACCTTCGCCTGCATGGCCCCCGCGGTGCTGCGCACGATCCTCGACTACCCGGACAAGGACGCCCACGATATCGCCGTGCGGCCGCGCTTCACGGTGGCCGGTGCGCCGCCGCCCGCCGCCTTCATCGAACGGCTGGAGCGCGAGCTCGGCTGGGAGTTCATCCAGCTCTACGGCCTCACCGAGACGTCACCGTTCCTGACCTACTCGAGTCCGGACTTCGCAACGGCGGAGGACGACTGGCAGCGCCGGGCCCGTGCCGGCGTGCCCGGCATCGGCGTCGACATACGCCTGCTGGACGGCGACGGCAACGAGGTGCCGAAGGACGGCGAGTCGGTGGGCGAGGTCTGCGCCCGCTCCAACGTGGTGTTCGAGGGTTACTGGGAGCAGCCCGAGGAGACGGACAGGGCCATCCGCGACGGCTACTTCCACACCGGCGATCTCGCCGTGTGGGACGCCGTCGGCAACATCCACATCGTGGACCGCAAGAAGGACGTGATCATCTCCGGCGGCGAGAACATCAGCTCGCCGGACATCGAGGATACGCTGTACAAACACCCGGCGGTGCTGGAGTGCGCCGTCATCGGCGTGCCCCACGAGAAGTGGGGCGAGACGCCGAAGGCCCTGGTGGTGCTGCGCGACGGTCACGACGCCGGCGAGGAGGAGCTGATCGCCTTCTGCCGGGACAACATGGCGCACTTCAAGTGCCCCACGTCGGTGGAGTTCATCGACGAGCTGCCCCGTACGGCCACGGGCAAGCTGCAGAAATTCAAGCTCCGTGACCGCTACTGGCAGGGCGGGCGGCGGGTGTCCGGCTAGCGTCGTCCGCGGCCGGGCCCAGGCCCAGGCCAAGGCTCAGGTCCGCTCCTAGGCAGCGCGGACCGCTTCCTCCGCCGGCATGTACTGGTAGCCGAGATCCTCCGCCACGGCCTCGTGGGTGACGCGGCCCGCGTGCACGTTCAGCCCGTGCGCCAGGTGCGGGTCGGCCGCCAGCGCCTGGCGCCAGCCGTGGTCTGCCAGCGCGCGCACGAAAGGCAGCGTCACGTTGGTCAGCGCGAAGGTGGAGGTGCGCGGTACCGCACCCGGCATATTGGTGACGCAGTAGTGCACCACGTCGTCCACGATGTAGGTGGGCTCCGCGTGGGTGGTCGGCCGGCTGGTCTCGAAGCAGCCGCCCTGGTCGATGGAGATGTCGACCAGCACGGAGCCGGGCCACATCGCCTTCACGTGTTCCTCGGTCACCAGCTTCGGCGCGGCGTGGCCGGTGATCAGTACCGAGCCGATCACCAGGTCAGCCCGCGGCACCAGCGTGTCGATGGAGTGCTGGGTGGAGAACTCGGTCTTCAGCCGGCCGCCGAAGATGTCGTTCAGCTGGCGCATGCGTGGCACGGAGCGGTCGATCACCGTCACCTCGGCACCGAGGCCGATGGCCATCTCCGCCGCATTCGTGCCGGCGACCCCGCCGCCGAGCACGACGACCCGCGCGGGCCGTACGCCGGGCACGCCGCCGAGCAGGATGCCGCGGCCGCCGCCCGCTTTCTGCAGCGCGAAGGCACCGGCCTGGATGGACATGCGGCCGGCCACCTCGCTCATGGGGGTCAGCAGCGGCAGCGAGCCGCCGGGGCCGGTAACCGTTTCGTAGGCGATGGCCGTGCAGCCGGACTTCACCAGCCCCTCCGTCTGCTGGGGGTCCGCGGCGAGATGCAGGTAGGTGAACAGCACCTGCCCCTCGTGCAGCATCTCGCATTCCTTCAGCTGAGGCTCCTTCACCTTGACGATCAGCTCGCCCTGCGCGAACACCTCCGAGGCGTCCGCGGCGATGCTGGCGCCGGCCGCGCGGTAGTCGTCGTCGGTCATGTTGATGGCGAGCCCGGCGCCGGTCTCGACGACCACCTCGTGGCCCGCCTGCACCAGTTCCTTCACGCCGGCCGGCACCATGCCGACCCGGTACTCGTGGACCTTGATCTCTTTCGGTACGCCGATACGCATAATGTTCCCCCTCTCTCTCGCCGGCAGTCTCAGATTCTCTCAGCATAGCGCCGGGCCCGGGCGGTCGTTGCGAATCACGGGCATGCAGGCCCACTTTCGTGGCAGAATCTGCCGCTACTCACTATTGGTACGCAATTTCCTGCGATGAATATCGACCGTTACGACAGAGCCATACTGCGTGCCCTGCAGCGCGACGGGCGCATCAGCAACGTGGAACTCGCCGCCCGCGTGAATCTCTCCGAATCCGCCTGCCTGCGCCGGGTGCGCGCGCTGGAGCGGGCCGGGCTCATCCAGCGCTATGCGGCGCTGCTCGACCAGAACCGGGCCGGGCTACCGGGCAACGTCTTCGTCAGCATCACGCTGCAGCGCGAGGAGCAGAGCGACCTCGACGCTTTCGAGGCGGCTGTGCGCGAACTGCCGGAGGTGATGGAGTGCTATCTGATGACCGGCGAGTTCGACTACCTGCTGCGTCTGGTGGTCGCCGACATGGCGGACTTCGAGCGCATCCATCGCCGGCATCTCGCCACGCTGCCGGGCGTCGCCCGGGTGCACTCCAGCGTCGCGCTGCGCACGGTGCGGCGCACGACGGAGCTGCCCATCCCCTGATCTTGTCAGCTGGCCCGGCGTGCCGGCGGCATCTACTTATTGGACGGGTCGGGGGCCGGCGGTAGCGTGGAAGCGAGGCCCGCAGGAAGCCGCAAGGAGATCGGGATGACTGATGCACCCCGCAGCCGGCACGTGGCGCTGGACGTCTCGCGCCCGATCTGGGAGCGCTGCTTCACGGTGGCGCCGCTGGTGCTGGTGGGCACCCGGGACGAGGACGGCAGCCCGGATCTCGCGCCCAAGCACATGGTCACCCCCATGGGCTGGGAGAACTACTTCGGCTTCGTCTGCACGCCAGCCCACAGCACCTACCGCAACATCCGCCGCACGGGCGTCTTCACGGTCAGCTATCCGAGGCCGTCCCAGGTCCTGTTCGCCGGCCTGGCCGCCTCGCCGCGGTGCGACTCCGGGGAGAAGCCGGTCCTGGATGCGTTCACCACGGTCCCGGCGGAGAAGATCGACGGCGTGTTCATCGAGGACGCGTATCTGTTCCTGGAGTGCGAGCATCATCGGACCTATGACGACTTCGGCCTCAACAGCCTGGTCACCGGCCGCATCGTCGCCGCCCGGATCGACGCCGCCGCGCTGCGCGCCTCGGAGCGCGACGATCAGGAGCTGATTCGCGACGCGCCCCTGTTCGCCTATCTCCACCCCGGTCGCTTCGCGAGCATCGACGCGTCGAACGCGTTCCCGTTCCCGGCCGACATGAAGAAATAGGCCATGGACCGGCTGCGTGGACCCGAGATTCTGGCGCAGCTCGAGACCGAGCGGGACCGGCTCATCGGTTTCCTGCGCGACCTGGTCGAGGCGGAATCCCCCTCGTCGGTGCCCGAGACCCAGCGGCGGGTGCGCTCCCTGCTCGCCGTGGGCCTGGAAGAGCTCGGCTACTGCACGCAGCCGCTGCACGGCCGACAGACCGGCGGCCATCTCTACGCGCGGCCGCGCCGCCGTCGCCGCGGCGCCGGCGTGCAGCTGCTGATCGGTCACTACGATACGGTGTGGCCCGTCGGCACGCTGGCCGAGCGGCCGTTCGAGGTGGACGGCAACATCATCCGCGGGCCCGGCGTGTTCGATATGAAGGGCGGACTCGCGCAGATCGTCTTTGCTCTGGCGGCGCTGCGCGCCCTCGGTCTCGAGCCCGCGCTCACGCCGGTGGTGTTCGTCAACGCGGACGAGGAGATCGGCAGCCGCGACTCGGGCCGCCACGTCCGTCGGCTCGCGCGCATTGCCCGGCGCGCCTATGTGCTCGAACCCTCGCTGGGGGCGGAAGGGCAGCTGAAGACGGCGCGCAAGGGAGTCGCGCGCTATACCGTGACGGTGCACGGCAAGGCGGCCCATGCGGGACTGGATCCGGAGGGCGGCGCCAGCGCCATCCTGGAACTCTCCCACGTGATCCAGAAGCTGTTCGCGCTGAACGACGGCGAGCGCGGCGTGACCGTGAATGTGGGTACGGTCGACGGCGGCATGCGGCCCAATGTGATCGCGCCGCTGAGCCAGGCGGTGATCGACGTGCGCGTGCCGACCCAGGACGATGCGCAGCGCATCGATGCGGCCATCCGCAGTCTCGAGCCGGAGACGCCGGGCGTGCGCATCCGCGCCGAGGGCGGCTTCGGCCGGCCGGCGCTGGAGCCGACGCCTCGCAACCGTGCCCTGTGGGAGACGGCCCGTGCCCACGGCGAGGCGCTCGGACTCGATCTCACCGAGGGCCGCGCCGGCGGCGGCTCCGACGGCAACACCACCAGCCTGTACACCGCCACCCTGGACGGTCTGGGCCCGGTCGGCGACGGCGCCCATGCCGAGCACGAGTTCCTGTACCTGGATCGCACGCTGGAGCGCACGGCCCTGCTGGGCTCCCTGCTCCTCGCGCCGGATATCGCCGGCGGAGACGGGGCATGACCGGCCTGTTCCTCGGCAGCCTGGCTCGGATTGCGGACCTCGACGTGGAGCCGTTCGCCATCGAACGCCTCGCGCCCGCAGCCTGGGCGGGAGGCGACTACGTGGTGGGCGCCGTCACCGGCACGCCCGGCCCGCTGTACGAGATCGAGACCGCCACCGGCCGGCACGTGCGGGTGCTGCCGGGCGATCTCGTGGTGGGCGCCTTCGGCAACCGGGAGGCCACGCTGGAAGGGGTCGGCAGCTGGCGCGACATCGAGGGCGACGAGATGCACGCGATGACCGGCGCCGGCCTGTTCGGCCGCTTCGTCTCGCTCTCGCTCATGCTGCCCCGGCCGCTCACGCTGGAGTACCGGGGACACGTGTTGCGCGACGGCCGCAAGCTGGCGATGAGGGACTTCGTCGAGCCCGCCACGCCGCAACCGCTCGAGGCGCCGGTGGTGCTGCTGTACGGCACCTCCATGTCCGCCGGCAAGACGACCGCGGGCCGCGTCATCGTGCACGAACTGTCGAATGCCGGCCTGGACGTGGTCGGCGTGAAGCTCACCGGCGCGGGCCGCTACCGCGACGTGCTGAGTTTCCAGGACGCCGGCGCGGACGCCGTGTTCGACTTCGTCGACGCGGGCCTGCCTTCCACCGTGGTGCCTGAGGAGGTCTTCCTCGCAGCCATCCGGCCGCTGCTCGGGCGCATTGCGCGGCGCCGGCCCGACGTGGTGGTGGTGGAAGCCGGCGCGTCGCCGCTGGAGCCCTACAACGGCGCCGCGGCCATTACCGAGCTCGGCGAGCGAATCCGCTGCGCCGTCCTGTGCGCCTCGGATCCCTACGCCGTCACCGGCGTCGAGCACGCGTTCGGCCTGCGCCCGGACGTGGTCATGGGGCCGGCCACGAGCACCAGCGCGGCGATAGCGCTGGTGCATAAATTGAGCGGTGTGCCGGCCGTCAACGTGCTGGACCCGGACTCGCTGCCGGCGCTGCGCCGGGTACTCGGCGAGTGCCTGGATATCCGCTTCCGCTGAATCGGCGCCGGCGGTTATGGCATAGTGTTCTACCCCGTCCGCCCGGCCGTCCGCCGGGCGGAAAACCGGCTAGCACACCAAAGGATGGATGATGAAGATGTCCGCCAGACTGCTGTTCGCTTCCCTCTTGCTCCCCCTTGCCGCCTTCGCGGCAGACGCGTCCGACGAGGAGGTCGAGCCGGGACTCAACGCACCGACGCTGGAAGGGCTGGAGCTCCGGAATATCGGACCCGCCTTCATGTCCGGGCGCATCGCCGACATCGTGCTGCACCCCGAGGACCCGAGCACGTGGTACGTGGCGGTGGGCAGCGGCGGCGTGTGGAAGACGACGAACGCGGGCACCACCTGGGAGCCGATCTTCGACGACCAGAGTTCCTATTCGATCGGCTGCATCACGCTGGACCCGAACGACCCGGACACCGTCTGGGTGGGCACCGGCGAGAACGTAAGCGGGCGCCACGTAGGCTACGGTGACGGCCTGTACCGCAGCCGGGACGGCGGCGAGAACTGGCAGCGCATGGGCCTCGAGCAGTCCGAGCACATCGGCATGATCCGCATCGACCCGCGGGACTCGGACGTCATCTGGGTGGCGGCGCAGGGCCCGCTCTGGTCCGCCGGCGGTGAGCGCGGACTGTACAAGTCCGTCGATGGCGGCGAGACCTGGGACAAGCTGCTCGGCGACGACGAGTACACGGGCGCGAACGAGGTGCACCTGGATCCGCGCGACCCGGATGTGGTCTATGCCGTGACCTGGCAGCGCTACCGCAACGTGGCCGCGCTCATGAACGGCGGTCCGGGCAGCGGCATTCACAAGTCAGAAGACGGCGGCCAAACCTGGCGGGAACTCACCGAGGGACTGCCGGAAGAGGACATGGGCAAGATCGGGCTGGCCATCTCGCCTCAGGACCCGGACGTGGTCTACGCCACCATCGAACTGGCCCGCCGCAGCGGAGGCTTCTGGCGCTCCGAAGACGGCGGCGAGACCTGGGAGAAGCGTAACGACTATCTCTCCAGCGGCACCGGTCCGCACTATTACCAGGAGCTGTTCGCGAGTCCTCACGCCTTCGACCGGGTCTACCAGATGGACGTGTTCCTGCACGTCACCCACGACGGTGGCGAGAGCTTCACGAAGACGGAGTATGGCGCGAAGCATGTCGATCATCACGCCATGGCTTTCCGGCCCGGCGATCCCGACTATCTCATCGTCGGTACGGACGGCGGCATCTACGAGAGCTTCGACCTGGGCGAGAACTGGCGCTACGCCTCCAACCTGCCGATCACCCAGTTCTACAAGGTGTCCGTCGACTATGACGAGCCCTTCTACAACATCTACGGCGGCACCCAGGACAACTCCACGCAGGGCGGTCCCGCGCGTACCGCCAACGTCCACGGCATCACCAATTCAGACTGGTTCATCGCCCTGGGCGGCGACGGCCACGAACCCGAGGCGGATCCGACGAACCCGGATATCGTCTACGTACAGTGGCAGCAGGGGAACCTGAACCGCTACGACCGGCGCACCGGCGAGACCGTCTACATCCAGCCGCAGCCGGGCCGCGGAGAACCGGAGGAGCGCTTCAACTGGGATGCGCCCATTCTCATCAGCCCCCACGATCCCGCGCGGCTGTATTTCGGCAGCCAGCGGCTCTGGCGCAGCGACAGCCGGGGCGACGAATGGCGGTCGCTCAGCGGTGATCTCACCCGCGACATCGACCGCCTGCGCCAGCCGATGATGGGTACGCGCTGGAGCTTCGATGCGCCGTGGGATCTGTATGCCATGTCGAAATACAGCACCATCGCCAACCTGGACGAGTCGCCGCTGGTGGAAGGCCTGATCTACGTGGGCACCGACGACGGCCTGATCCAGGTGACCGAGGACGGCGGCGAGACCTGGCGCGAGATCGACTCTCTGCCGGGCGTCCCCGACTATTTCTATGTAAACGACATCAAGGCCGACCTGCACGACCCCGATACGGTCTATGTCGCAGTGGACAACCACAAGGCCGGCGACTTCGAGCCCTATATCCTGAAGAGCACCAACCGGGGCCGCAGCTGGCGCAGCATCTCGGACGACCTGCCGGACCGGCACATCGTCTGGCGGGTGATCCAGGATCACGTGGACCCGGACCTGCTGTTCGCGGCCACCGAGTTCGGGCTGTTCTTCACCGTCGACGGCGGCGGCAACTGGACCGAGCTGGACGGCGGCATCCCCACGATCTCGTTCCGTGATCTCGAGATCCAGCGCCGGGAGAACGACCTGGTGGCCGCGAGCTTCGGCCGCGGCTTCTTCGTGCTCGACGACTACACGCTGCTGCGTGACCTGAGCGAGGAGACCCTCGCGGAGGAGACCGTGCTGTTCCCCGTGCGTGACGCCCCCTGGTACGTGCCGCGCAATTCGCTGGGCTGCGGCACGCCCGGCTGCCAGTCCAGTCAGGGCGCAGGCTTTTACGTGGCGCCGAATCCGCCCTTCGGCGCAGTGTTCACCTACTACCTGCCGGAGAAGATCCGCAGCCAGGAGGAGCAGCGTCAGAAGCGGGAGAAGGAGCTGAAGCTCGAGGGAGCGCCGATCCCCTTCCCGGACTGGGATGCGGTGCTCGACGAGGAACTGGAACAGGCGCCGGCCGTGTGGCTGACCGTGCGCGACGCGGCCGGCGAGGTCGTGCGCCATCTCGAGGCGCCGGCTGAGGCCGGTTTTCACCGGGTGGCCTGGGATCTGCGCTATCCGGACCTCAACCGCTGGGAGCCCGAGAGCGAGGAGGAGCCCTCGCCCTGGGACATCCGTCACGGCGTGCTGGCGGAGCCGGGTGAATACACAGTGACCCTGGCCCGGCGCGTGAACGGCCGCGTCGAGACGGTGGGCGAGCCGAGGAGCTTCCGCGTCAGCTCCATCCGCGAGCCCGTGCTCGAGGGCCCGGCGCAGAGCGAGCGCGTACGCTTCGACCGCCGCGTCGCCGAACTCGGCCGCGCGGTCAGCGCCGCGGTAGCTGCCGTGGAGGAGCTCACGACCGAGACCGGCGCCATCAAGGACGTGCTGGCCCGCTCGACCGCGGATCCCGCGCTCTACGCCACGGCACAGAACATCGAGGAACGTGCACGGCGCCTTGGTGTGCGCCTCAGCGGCCACGGCGAACGCGCCGAGATGGGCGATTCGCAGCCGGTGTCGATCTCACGTCGCCTGAACGTCGCCGGCTTCGGCAGCACCAGCAATGCCTATGGCCCGACCGGCACCCAGCGCACGAGCCTGCAGGTCGCCGAGGCAGAGTTCGCGGAGGTGAAGCAGGCGCTGGACCAGCTGACCGACGTGGAACTGGCCGGCCTGAAGGAGCGCCTGAACGCCGCCGGCGTGCCCTGGTCTCCGGGCCGCGGCGTCCCGCTGCGCTGATACCAACGTAGGAGGGCCTTCAGGCCCGATGGATACCCCCGCAGGGCGGCCACAAAAGAAAGGGCATCGGGGCTGAAGCCCTCCCGCAATCAGGATCGGGCCTGAAGGCCCTCCTACCTCCGGGTCAGGCGGCCTTGCCGCTCTCGAACTGCTCCTTGTTCGCCAGCACCCGCTCGGTGAGGAAGTCGGATACCGCGCGGATGCGGGCGCTGTGACGGAGTTCCTCGTGGGTGAGCAGCCACATCGGCGCCTCGAACAGGTTGGTGCCGGGCAGCAGCGGCACCAGACCGCCCTGCATCGCGACCCAGCGGTGTGACAGCACCGCGATCCCGTAACCGGCCCGGGCGGCCGACATCTGCGCCGCCGCACTGTTGGTGGTGAAGACGAAGCGTCCGGTCGGCAGATGGGACAGTTCGTCGCCGGGGACGAGGTGTGCCTGGCTGCCGGCCTGTTCGAGGCCGATGAGGTCATGGTGCGCGAGGTCGTCGAGAGACTCGATCGGCGGCGCGTGCTGCAGATAGGAAGCCGCCGCGTACAACCCGAAGCCCACCGTGACCAGCCGACGTCCGATCAGCTCGGGCTCTTTCGGTTCGCCGAGGCGCAGCGCGATGTCGGCTTCCCGGCGCAGGAGATCCATGGTGCGGCTGTCCACCCGGATATTGAGCGTGATGTCCGGATAGCGCCGGCGGAATTCGGTCAGCTCCGGTGGCAGCCACTCCGTGCCCGTTCCTTCCGTCGCGGTGATCACCACCTCGCCCGCGAGCCCCTTCGACTGCACGTCGACGGCCCGCTCGATCGCGAGCATCTCCCGTTCCATGCGCTGCGCGTTCTCCAGGATGGCCCGACCCGTGTCCGTGAGCTGCATGCGCCGGCCGGTGCGCACGAACAGCGGCACGCCCATGCGTTTCTCCATTGCCGCGAGGCGGCGGCCGAGGGTGGGCTGGGATACGGAAAGATGTTCGGAGGCGGCGAGCAGGCTGCCGTGTTCCACGATGGCGAGGAAGAGGCGGATATCGCCCCAGTCCCGCAGGGAGGTCATGTTATTCATTAATGAATAGTAATTATATTTTTTCTTTATTGCTATGCGCCTGTGCAATCCATACCGTATCCCCACGGTTCATCGAGAGGGAGATACCCATGAGCATCGCAACACAACTGGCCGCACTGGCATTGACTCTGACCGGCGCCCTCGGCGCCACGGACGCGGCGGCGGCGGGTCTGAACCTGCAGACGACGCCGGAATTCGTACAGCGCGCCGAGGTGGCGCTGGCCAACGGCAACACGGAAAGGGCGGT
>CAYQZN010000084.1:0-10236 GCA_964421805.1 uncultured Woeseiaceae bacterium | reverse complement strand
CGATCCCGCATCGATCCCGCATCGATCCCCCTGGCGCGGCCTTGGATAAGCCGCCAAGGATACGTCATCCCGTCGTCATTCCGTCGCCCGTGTGCCTGCAGGGATTCCATGCGGCGACCTCCCCATCGGCGCGCGGTAAGGCTAGACTGGCTGCCGGACTAACGGGAGAGACCCATGACCGAACTGCTCGAAGTCACCGAACACGAAACCCACTGCCTGCTGGCCATGGACGACGGCAAGGCCAACGCCCTGTCCTTCGACATGCTCGCGAGCCTGAATGCCGGCCTCGACCAGGCGGCCGCCGCCGGCAAGGTCGTGATCATCACCGGCCGCCCGGGCAAGTTCTGCGCGGGTTTCGACCTCTCGGTGATGGGGCAGGGCGGCGAGGATGCCGCGAGACTGCTGCACCAGGGTGCCGAGATCGCCAACCGGCTGCTGACTTTCGAGACACCGGTGATTCTCGCCGTCAGCGGGCACGCGCTCGCCATGGGTGCGCTGCTCTGCCTGTCGGCCGACTACCGCATCGGCACGGAAGGCGATTACAAGCTCGGCCTGAACGAAGTGGCCATCGGCATGACGCTACCCTGGTTCGGGGTGGAGCTCGCCCGGGCGCGCCTGGCGCAGGTACACCTCGACCAGGCCGTGGGTCTGGCGCGTATCTACGATCCCGCGGCTGCCGTGGAGGCCGGTTTCCTGGACGAGGCGGTGCCCGCGGGCGACCTCGGCAGCAGGGCCGCGGACATGGCCGCAGCCCTCGCCACCCTCAACATGGAAGCGCATCGCAATACCAAGAAGCGCGTACGAGAGCCGCTCGCGGAGCGCCTGGAACTGGCATTGCAGCGGGATTTCGCAGCCGGCGGCGTGCAAGTGGCGTCGTCCTGACGCCGCAACGCAGATACAACAATTTCAAAGGATTATGCGTATGAACCCGGGTCTTCTTACTTGTCTTTCCATAGTGCTGCTGGCGAGCCTGTCGGCAGTTACGGACGCCGCCGCCGAGGTCGTCGTCGGCGATCGCAGCGTGGCCTGCGCCGACGATCCGGCGTGTATGAACCGCCTGCATCCGGATATCGCGATGGTTGCCAGCGCCGAGCCCGGTGAACGTATCGTATTCAACGCCCGCGATGCTTTCGACCTCACCCTCGACCCGGATAAGTTCTCGAGCGCGAAGAGCATGCCGCGGGAAGGAGTCGGCATCGTCCACGCGCTGACCGGACCGGTCTTCATCGAAGGCGCAAAGGCAGGCGATGTGCTGGCGGTGACCATCGAGGCACTCGAGCCTGACGACGTCGGCTGGACCACGGCCGGACCGTTCGGCTTCGCAGGCGACCAGTTCGGTACCGACGAGCGTTTCATCGTCTGGCGCATCAATGAGGAATACGCCGTCAGCGATGCATTGCCGGGCGTGCGCATTCCGAACGCGAGCTTTCCCGGCGTCGTGACGACGTTGCCCGGCGACGCCCTGCTGGCCGATGCGCTGGCGCGGGAGACCCAGTTGCTGGAGTCCGGCGGCGCCGTGATGGGCCCCGATCCGGACGAGGCGGCACCTGCTTCGTTGTGCGGGCCGGACGGAACGAAGCCGTCGGAATGCCTGCGAACGATCCCGCCGCGGGAACACGGCGGCAACATGGACATCCGCTACATCACGACCGGCACCACCGTCTATCTGCCGTGCCTCGTCGATGGCTGCGGGCTTGCGGTCGGCGACTTCCACTACGCCCAGGGCGACGGCGAAGTGTCGGGCACGGCGATCGAGATGGGCGGCAGGTTGACGGTCACCACCCGTATCATCGATGACCCGCCGGACCTGTCCCGCGGCCCGCACTACGAGGGGCCGGCAGGGGTCCTCGGGATACCTTCGGAGCGCTTCTACGCGGTGACCGGTTTCCCGCTGAAGGAGAAAGGCAGCGTGCCCGCGGACCTCGCGTATCTGCAGTCGCCGAAGATCGCGGAACTGAGCAATCTGTCGGCCGATATCAATCTGGCGGCGCGAAACGCGCTTGCCGCCATGATCGACTACATCGTCGCGGAGTACGGCTACGACCGGGCAGAGGCGTACATGATCGCCAGCGTCGCGGTGGACATGCGTATCGGCCAGCTGGTGGACGTGCCGAACGTCGGTGTGACCGCGGTATTGCCGCTGGACATATTCGTGGAACGGGACTGACGCTGGGTCACCTCAGTCCGCAGCGGACGCCGCGGGCTTCTCCAGCCGAAAGTTGTCGATGACCTCGCCCCGGGTGTCGACGGCACGATACTCGAGACTGCCCGCCTCCGGGTCAACTTCGATGTACTGGAAGGTCCGCGTATCGGTGGTCCCGAAAGCGGCGAACGTCGGCAGTTCCTGCTCGTACATCTTCGTGCCCGAGACGGCCACCAGGTAGATGGTGCCGTGCTCTCCTTCCGCGGCCGGCCGGTGGCCGCGCATGGGCACGGTGCGCATGTAGGCATGGTCGTGGCCCTGGAAGGCAATATCCACGCTGTGGCGGTCGAAGATCGGGCCCCAGGTCTCGCGCAGGGGGTAGTTGTCGCGGTCCGGGCGTGAAGCATAGAAAGGGTGGTGATAGATCACCACCTTCCAGCGCGCGTCGCTTCCGCCCAGCACGCGGTCGAGCCAGTCGGTCTGCAGCTCCGGCTCGATCAGCTGGTAGTTGGAGTCCATCACCACCACCAGCAGGTCCTGGTATTCCACGTAATAGGTGCGCCCCGGGTCGAGCCGCTCCGTGCCGTTGTCCGGCAGGGCGAACTGCCGCAGATACAGGGTCGGGTGGCCGCCGTGACTGTCATGATTGCCGATGGCGGGCAGCACGGCGGATTCGTCGAATACGGGCGAGCCCTCGTGGAAGAACTCGTCCCAGTTGTCCCGCTCCGCTCCCTTGTCCACCAGGTCGCCGGCGATCATGTAGAAGCGCGCTTCGGGGTAGCGGAACTCTGCCTGGCGCAGCAGCTGTCCCCACTGGTCGAGCCCGTTCTGGGGATCCCCGATGTAGACGAAGGAGTAAGGCTCGGACTCGGCCGCCGTGTGGAATTCCCGGACGTCGGTCCAGGTCTCGCCGCCGTCCGCGCTGACGGCATAGAGATAATCCGTCCCGGGTTCGAGGTCGTCCAGTCGCACGCGGTGCAGCCGGACGACCGGGTCGTTGACGATGCGGGCGCTCTCCAGTTCGCGGAACGAGGCGTCGATCCGGCGCCCGGCCGCGGGACCCGATCCGAAGAACTCGTGTTTCGGCGCAATCCACAACAGGCTGTTCGGCACGCTGACGTCGGTACGCCACTGGATGGTGGCCGAATGGCGGGGATCGCCCTGCCAGGTGAGCAGCAGCTGGTCCGGCGAGGCGGAAGACGGATACTCCGTCCGGCGGAACCAGCCGACCAGGCGCGAGACCAGCTCCCAGCTCTCGTAGCTCCTCAGTACGGGCAGCCCGTCGAGCGCCTGCGGCAGCGCATTGAGGTAGTCGTCGTCGTCCAGGAACGGCCGGGCGCCGGCCCGGGCGGAGATGACGTCGGTTCCCGGCACGAGGGGCGTCACGGTGACCGCCCGACCCTCGTCCGCGGGCGCCGCGAACACCAGGTATGGCTTCATCTCGCCGGAGAGGCTCGGGATGCCGAGCCGCACCTCGCCCGCGGGCACCGTCTTGCCCCAGACGTGGTAGGTATCCTCGGCATCGACGATGAAGTCCAGATCCGTCTGCCGCCCGAAGCCGAGATCCGGCAGCCAGAACGGCGTCTCACCCTGCTCGCCCTCGAACGCCACGTAGATGCGCGCCGGCCGATCCACGCGGAAGCGGACGAAGCCGGTGGCGAGCGCGCGCCGTTCGGTGGGCTCCAGGAAGGCGGCTGCAGCCTCGGGGGTAATGTCCACCCGCTCGTCGGGGCCGAGCTCTGCCGCCATGCGTACCCGTATCGACGTCACCGTCGCCGCCAGACCATGGTGGGGCGACTGGGGCGACGGGCGCGCGACCGAGCGGGGCTCGGCAGCCGGCAGCGGCGCCTGGTCGGCGAACCCCGGGAACGCCGGGGCGGCCAGCAGGGTGCCGGCGATGAGAGCGTGGAGAAACCTGTGCATAGGCTCGCTGGTCAGAAGCGGTACTGCATGCCGGCGATCGCGTTCCAGCCGTAGATCTCGTTCTCGGCCAGCCGGTCGGAGCGGCCGCCGCTCAGGAAGCGCAGCGGCTCGTCGGTGACGTTCAGCAGCTCCAGGTACACCTTCAGACCGTTGTCGAAGGCGTAGCTGCCCTTCAGGTCCACCTGCGTGCGGTCGTCGATATACAGATCGCTGTCGGGATTTTCTCCAACCTCGTCGAGATACTCGCTGCGGTAGGCAATTGCGGCACGCAGCTCGAGTCCACCATTCTGCCAGAAGACGGCGGCGTTACCGACGTTCTCGGATTGCAGGAAGAAGGGCACCTTGTCGTCGCGTCCGAACACCGTCGCCTCGCTGTCCGTGTAGGTGTAGTTCAGCGACACACCGAAACCGTCGAAGGGGGCGGGCAGGCCGGTGAACTGCTGCTGCAGGTTCAGCTCGATGCCGAGTATCTCGCCGCTGTCCGCGTTCTCCGGTCGGCTGCGCTCGAGTTCGGTGAAGAACCGGCCCTCGAATTCCGCGTCCTCCAGGGTCGTGACCCGCGTGAAGATCGGGTTGTCGATGTCCTTGTAGAACAGGCCCACTGCCAGCAGACCGCCGGAATCCAGATACCATTCCACCGCGGCGTCGAGGTTCATCGACTCCAGCGGCTCGAGGTTCGGATTGCCCTCCTCGACCTCGCCCTCGAAGGCATCGGGCCCGTCCGGGTCGGCCTCGAAGATGCGGAAGGGCGCCAGCTGCTCGTAAGGGGCCCGGCCGATGGTGTTGGTCCACGCGGCGCGGAGCACGACACCGTCACTGACCGCCCAGCGCGCCTGCAGGCCCGGCAGCCAGTTGGTGTAGTCCTTGCTGCCGGTACGCTGGGGCAGTTCCGGCGCCAGATCGCCGTCCTCGAAGCGGATGTCGAAGGCGCGTGATGCCGTCTCCGTGCGCTCGACGCGGACACCGCCGGTCAGCGCGAGCGCGCCGATATCCGCCGAGGCCATTACGTAGGCGGCGGAGATGTCCTCCTCCACGGTGAAGTCGGCCTCGGCGCTGACCTCGCGGCTATCGTCCTCGCTCAACTCGAAGAGGTCCCGGTTGGCGTTGAAGAAGGCGTTCGCGGCGCCGTGATCGATCACCGGGCCGAAGTCGTAGCACCGCTCGTCGCAATAGAAGCCCGACTTGCCGGGCCGCAAGGCGTCGGACAGCAGGAAATCGCCGTCGAAGCCATCGTACACGTCCGCCTGCTGGTCACTGGTCTTCTCGCGTCCGGTGAACTTGGCGCCGAACTTGATATAGCCCGGATTGCCGGCGAACTGCAGGTCCCGGGTCAGGTCCAGCCGGATGACGTTGAGGTCTTCCTCTACGATCTGGCTGGCGAACTCCACCTCGTCGAATTCCGAGTTGGCCGGATCGTCGAAGGCGGCACCGCCGTCGACGTCGAAGAAGAAGCTGGAGGTGTCGTAGGTCATCGGCAGCGGATCTGCCAGCACGAAGACGTACTCGTCGTCGTAGGGCGTGTCCTGCTCGGCCTTGCCGAAGGTGTAGGAACCTTCCACCGTCCAGGCGCCCAGGAAAAGCTCGCCGCCCAGGGTGCTGTTCAGGATGGACTGCTTCTCGCGGCGGTCCTTGGAGGCCCGCTCGCCCTCGCCCTCGGTGAAGGTGCCGGAGGTGGGTGTCTGATCCACCAGGTCGCCGTTGCGGTAGTCGTACAGCGTCTCGAGGCGCTGCTCGGTGTCCTGGAACTCGTTCCAGATGTTGCGGAAATAAAACCGGGAATCGCCGTTGGGGCGCCACTCGAGATTAGCGACGACGCTGGTGCGCAGGCGCTCCAGGGTATAGTCGCGCAGCACCAGTTCCTCAGGCACGAAGAAGTCGCCTTCCTCTTCCCAGATGTTACCCCCCTGGATGTTCTCTGACTCGTAGTCACGGGAGAGGTGGCTCGCACTCAGGAGCAGCCCGAACTGGTCGTCGTCGCCGAACACCGTGCCCCAGCTGGCACTGGCACCGTAGGGGCTTTCGCCGCTCAGGTCGTAGTAGCCGTAGTCCGCGGATACGCTTATGCGCTCGCCGGGAGCCAGATCGAATGCGCTGGGTGTCACCAGGTTGACGGCACCGCCGACCGCGTTGCCGTCCATGTCCGGGGTGACCGTCTTGATCACCTCGAGCTTCGACAGCACGTTCGACGGAATCGTGTCGAGGGCGATCCGACGGTCGCTTTCCGGGGCGCCGATGGTGGCGCCGTCGATGGTCACCAGGTTGAGGCCGGGGTCGATGCCGCGGAGCGTGACGTAACGCCCCTCGCCCTGATCGATGCTGATCGAGACGCCCGGGACGCGCTGCAGAGCCTCCGCTGCGTTCCTGTCGGGGAGCTTGCCGACGTCGTCGGAGGTCACCGAATCCTTGATAACGTCGGCAAAACGCTTGTCCTGGATGGCGTCCGTGAGGGCCGCGCGATAACCCGTGACCACGATCGTCTCCATGCTGGAAGACATTGCAACGTCGCGGGTGACGGTGCCCTGGGCAGGCACACTGACCGTGAATGCAACCGGATCGTAACCCGTCTGCAGGATCTCCACCCGGTACTCGCCGCCGGGAAGGTCACGGATCTGGAAGCGCCCGCTGCCATCGGCAACGATGCGCTCGTTGCCGGGATTGACGGTGACGGCGGCACCGGCGAGCCAGCGGCCGGTATTCTCGTCCGTGACACGGCCCGAGAGATCACCTGCCGAACTCGCAAACGGCATGAACAGCGCGGCTGCTGCGGCATACCGGATGAGTCGATGGTTCATTGTTATGCGCCCCTGTTCGAGACCCGGCGATAGCCGGGCGTCTGACGGGCGCTATTCGAGCACCGGCATATTGCGCGTTCTTGACGGTTCTGTGAGGGGAAGGTTTCGGCGCGCTGCGAGATATCCGTACCATGCTGCGGTATGCTCGCATGACAAGGGGAGTTCATCAGTCACGGAATCGCCGACAACGGGCTTTATGAAGGACGACGACATGGCGCCGGCACAGAGCGGCCGCTGGCATCGGCTGCAGGACGAGCGCAACCGGCTGCGGGGCGAAGTCGATGCGCTCAGAGCCGCTTCAGCGGCGGCCGGACGGGACTCGGAGGACCAGCCGGAGCTGGCTGCGCTCGAGCAACGGATCGGCGTGATCGACGAAGAACTCGAGCGTATTGCCCTGGCGGCGGAGATCGAGCGGCAGCAGGATGCGTGATGCCGACACGTCTCGCGGCGAAGCGGGCACTTCTTCGTACTATTCGTCTATTCGAGGACCGGCACCGGATACAACCGCACGCCTTGCAGATAGACGTCCAGCAACGCATTCTCCGCGAGCGTGACGAGCGCAGTCTCATCCGTACCATTCCAGTTCAGCGCTACCGCAATCTCCGGCTGATCGAGCTCGAACCTGGAGCAGCGGGGCCCGCGTGCTACGTCGAAACTCCCGTCAGGTTCCTGCAGCAGGAGCCGGGCGCCCGGCCCCGTCGTACAGAAGTACACGTCCTTCAGGCCGTCGTCGTTCAGGTCTACCAGCGACACTGCCGGCTGGAACGAAGGGCCCTCGGAATCCGCGAATATGGTCTCCCGGACCAGTGCGCCGCCAGCCTGTCCCTTCAGCAGGACGATCTCGTCGAAGTTGACGATGACAATGTCGTTCCTGTTATCGGTGTTGATGTCGCCGATTGTGACACCTTGCGTGCCGATACTGTCGTTGAGGACGAATTCGACCTGACTGACCGCACCGTCCGGCTGAGTCGCGAGTATCGAAACTCCGCTCTCGAAGAAGGTGGAACTTGCCCGTAGACTGACTGCGTAGTCTGCTCTGCCGTCGCCGTTTACATCACCGAACGCGGCGCTGATTATGCGGTGGTTGTCAAAACCTATGACGGTCGGCGAGGCAAAGCTGCCATCGGGTTCCTGCAGCCAGGTGACAAGCCCGTCGCCGCAGGGGTGAACAGCAACGACATCGAGCCGGCCGGCGCCATCCACGTCGACGAGACCGATGTCGGTCGGTCCACCGCCTGATGAACAGCCGGCCGCCGGGTAATCCAGCCGCAACGGCGCAGACAACGACCCGTCCGGCCGCTGCGTGAAGATCAACAGGCCGTCGTCGCCTGCATGCAGGAAGTCCATACGACCGTCTGCGTCGATATCTCCGGGTGCGACCTCGCCGGCGCCAACAGTCACATCCGGACCCGGGACGAAACCGGTTGGCGTCGACAAGAGAACGCGAAGCCGGGCGGCGCCGGGGCCGCCGACACGAATCGCGAGATCGGCGTCACCATCCCCTTCGTAGTCGAGCTGGTGCAGATCACGGGCCGGTTCGCCGGGCACCCGAATCTGTGTCTCGAAGGCCTCTGGGCCGACGGCGAGCGCCACCTCCGCGCTCGAGGCTGGTGCTCCACCGAACGAGTTCTTGCTGAAGCGAATCTGGTTTATGCCTTCCTGTTCAACGCTGAGATAGGTGGACGAAGGACTGCCGGTATCGCTGAAGCTGAATGCACCGAAACCGGTTCGAGCCCACGAGGGCGGGTTCTGCTCATAGGGCCACTGAACCGCAGAACGCGCGTCGATCAGGATCGGCGTCGAGGTTGCGATTGGTCGTCCGACCTCCAGCGCGCCGGCCAGTGGCTTTTTGTCGACGAAAGTCCCCTCCGGCTCGGCTCGGACCACCAGCCACATGTCGCCGGCATCGATACCGTCCGACACACGTAGTCGGAATACATAGTCACCCGACTCGTCCGGGATGAAGTCGATGACAGGCTGCGTCGCGGGACCGTCGATCTGCGCGGAGCTGAACAATGGCTTGCTGACGAGCGACCAGTCGAACGTCAGCCAGTCGCCGTCGTCGTCATGGCTGAAGAGACCGTGCAGGGATGCCCGTTCGCCGACGAACATGCTGCGCCGGTTTGCTGCGTTTGCGATAGGCCCCGGAAAGACGGAAGACTCGACGACAGTCTCACCGTTCAGCTCGGGCCAGCTGTATCGTCTCGCCGTCTCGGGCGTGCCGTCCTCGTCGAGATCCATAATGACGGACGCGAATGCGAAAGAGATCGGCCGGAAATGGGTCACCGGGCCATCGGCCTGCATCTCGATGCCGCCGCCGGCTCCGCCGACCACATACCCGGCCCACTCGCTCGCTCCGAGGTCCGGTATGGGCCCGAGCGACGTGAAATCGACCGCCCCCTCGGTCTCCTCGAAGACCGTACCGGACAGATCGACGGCCGCACGCGGTGCACCGGCCACAGAGACCTCGGAAAACCGGAGCGTGACGTCCTCGAAGTACAGCGACTCCCCCGCCGGGCCGTGCGAGGCAATGAGATCGACGAGAAAGGTGTTCGAGTCCACTCCCTGGATCTCCACGACTCCCTGCAGTGCCAGTTCATCCTGGCCCACGGAAACAGAAAATTCGTCAAACTCGAGACGCCCGGGTCCGGCAAAGGAGTAGTCGATCCCGGCAGGCACGCCTGCGACAGGCCACAGGCGCTGCAGGAAACGCCCATCAATAAGCTCGTCGGTATTGTCCGAATAGTTGTCGAAGACAGCCTCGATATAGCCTCGGCCCGACGCGTCCAGGTCGATGCGTACCCTGACCGTGCCGCCGAACCGCCCCTGCTGCGTTTCCTCCCCTTCCGCCGGTACCTGAGGCGGGTCAAGCCACTGTGCTTCGGCGAACTGGGTGAGCTCGCGGATCGAGATGACCCTGAACGCCAGTTCAGCAGCGTTGGATTGCGTGATTGCCGCGGGAAGCCGATTTCCGGTGTAGCGCACTACCGGGGCGGGCGGCTCCGAGGCAGGCGGCGCGGGCGAAGGCTGCGGGGAGCTGCCGCCGCCTCCTCCACCGCCGCACGCCGTCAGGCAACCGGCGACGAGAAGCACCAACAAATGAAAAGGGAACTTGCTCAATTGACTCCAGACCGGCAGGGGATGCACGAAAAGCCGATTCTGAGACATATACCATCGTCGGTCGAGCGTCCCGTCGCCAGAGACGACGGTGACCTTGTGATCCCCTCGCTGGCGCGTGATCTGGAGAGGTACCTGCGGAATCTCGATGACTATGGTGGCAAAGGGCGGAATCGAACCACCGAGAGATGCCTGACTCCGCGGTCCCCTGACACGGTCACGAGGCGGTCGCGCCGGGACAAGCACTCATCTATCATCGAC
>CAYQZN010000083.1:0-10358 GCA_964421805.1 uncultured Woeseiaceae bacterium | reverse complement strand
GGGTCAGGTCGACGATCTTCGCGTCACGGAAGCGCGCCAGGATCACCCCCTTCATCACGCCGACGAAGGGCCCCTTGTGGCCGAAGTCCGTCGTAATGGTGACGATGCCGGAAGCCATCGCTGCGCGCTCTCCCCTCGATACGAGGCGTCTAGCTTAACCCAGCCGCGGCCGGGCGGGCAGTCAGGCGGCGGGGTCGGCCGTGCGCCGGGAGCGGTGCCACCAGCGCGCCCAGTAGATGAACGGCGTGTCGATGACGGCGATGGCGAGCTTGAACAGGTACTTGGCCGCGCCCAGCTGGAGGGCGGTGGCGAGGTCGACCACGCCCCACCACACCACCAGTGAATACAGCGTGGTGTCCAGGGCCTGGGAAGCCATGGTGGAGCCGGTATTGCGCAGCCAGAGGTAGCGCCCGCCGGTGGCCTGGCGAATACGGTGGAAGGCCCACACGTCGAAGCTCTGACTGATGAGGTAGGCGAGCAGCGAGCCCGCCACGAAGCGGGGCGTGAAGTCCAGGATGGTGACGAAGGCCTCGTGCACGTCGCGGGAGAACGCCGCGGTCTTCGGGTCGGTGGACGGCAGGTACTGCAGGCCCAGGCTCAGCATGATGACGATGATCACGCTGACGAAGAACCCCAGCCGCACCGCCTGGCCGGCCGCCTTGCGCCCGTAGTTCTCGCTCAGGACGTCCGTGGCGAAGAAGATGCTGGAGTAGAAGATCACGCCGAGGCTGGTCTGCAGGCCGAATATCTCGGTGAGCTTCGGCCCCTGCAGATTGGCGAGAATGATCGCGGTGACGATCGCGGCCTGCAGCCCGGCCCGGCCGAACAGGCGGAACAGGATGACGGTGAAGGCGAGGTCGGCGACCAGCGTGGTCAGCCAGAGCGCCTCCTGGTTGGCGGCGAAGAACGCGGACAGTGCTTCGGGGAACATGGACTATCCGCAACCGGGGAGGGGCGAGTGGGGAAGGCGCGCCCGCAGCCGTGCGCCGCGGGCGCCCCTCCCGGTGGCTCACATCAGGTCGGCGTAGCGCTCGACGTGGAAGTCGGCGTTGCCGAACAGCGTGTTGATCACCGTCAGCCGCTTGAAGTAGTGGGCGACGTCCATCTCCCAGCTGACGCCCATGCCGCCGTGCAGCTGGATGGCCTCTTCGCCGATCTGACGGCCGGCCGTGCCCACCTGATACTTGATGGCGCTGATCGCCCGGCGGGCCTCGTCGGCGTCCTCGCTCTCCTGCGCCATCACCGCCCAGAGCAGCAGCGACTTGGTCTGCTCGTAGAGCATGAACATCTCCACCATGCGGTGCTGCAGTGCCTGGAAGGCGGCGATGGGCACGCCGAACTGCACCCGGCTCTTGGTGTACTCCAGCGTCTTGTGGTTCAGCTTCTCCATGATGCCCAGGGCCTCGGCGCAGACGGCCAGCGTGGCCTCCTGTATCACCGACTGCAGAACGGGGAATGCCTTGCCTTCTTCGCCGAGCAGCTGCGCGGCGGGCACGCGGACGTCCGTGAACGTGATCTCCGCGCCCTTCTGGCCGTCGACGGTGGCATAGCCGCGCCGCTGCACGCCGTCGCTGTCCGCGGCGATGACGAACAGGCTGATGCCGTCCTCGTCCTTCTGCCCGCCCGCGGTGCGCGCGCTCACCACCAGCACGTCGGCCGTGGCGCCGTTCAGCACCACGCCCTTCTCGCCGTTCAGCACGTAGTCGTCACCGTCCTTCTTCGCGTTCAGCGCGACGTCGGCCAGACGGTACCGGCTCTGGGGCTCCAGGTAGGCGAGCGCGCCGGTCTTCGAGCCCTCGATCAGCGGCAT
The DNA here is from genome assembly GCA_964421805.1 of uncultured Woeseiaceae bacterium. Lineage (GTDB taxonomy): Bacteria > Pseudomonadota > Gammaproteobacteria > Steroidobacterales > Woeseiaceae > Lentisalinibacter. The sequence continues at coordinate 8,548 of CAYQZN010000083.1, read as the reverse complement.
GAGCCAGTCGGCCTTCTGCGCGTCGTCGGCCGTACGCCTCAGCGCGCCGCCGGCGAGCACGATGCTGGCCAGATAGGGCTCGACGACCAGGCCGCGGCCGAACTGCTCCATGATCAGCATCAGCTCCACCGGGCCGCCGTCCAGCCCGCCGTCCTCCTCGGGGAAAGGCACGGCGGTCCAGCCCAGGTTGGCGAACTCCTGCCAGTCCTCGGCGCTGTAGCCCAGCTCGCTCTCCGAGTGCTTCATGCGCTTCTCGAAGTCGTAGTCGTTGTCGATGAATTTCGCCACGCTGTCCTGCAGCAGTGACTGTTCTTCGGTGATTGCAAAGTCCATGCTCGATATCTCCGCTTAAGTGGCGACCGGCTCTACAGGCCGAGCACGTGCTTGGCCACGATGTTGCGCTGGATCTCGTTGGATCCGCCGTAGATCGATGCCTTGCGGTTGTTGAAGTAGACCAGCGAGGTGCGGGTCTCGGCGCCTTCGCCCACGTAGTCCTCCTCGGCGAAGTCCACCTGGTACTGATCCGGCACGAAGGGGATGGCGTAATAGCCGGCCGCGTCCATGAACAGCGTATCGATCAGCTGCTGCAGCTCGGTGCCGCGGATCTTCAGGATGGAGCTCTCCGGCCCCGGCGCCTTGCCGACGGCGACGGCCGCGAGCGTGCGCAGGTCGGTGTACTCGAGCGCCTTCAGCGAGATCTCGGCCTCGGCCAGCTTGCGGCGGAAGCTCCAGTCCCCGATGAGCGGCTCGCCGCCGCGCACCGGCGAGCGGGCCAGCTCCTTCAGCCGGTTCAGCCGATACTGGGAGCGCGCCACGTCGGCGATGTTGGTGCGCTCGTGCTGGAGCAGCACCTTGCCGTAGGTCCAGCCCTTGCCTTCCTCGCCCACCAGGTTCTGCACCGGCACGCGCACGTCCTCGAAGTGCACCTCGTTCACCTCGTGGCCGCCCTCGATGGTGATGATCGGTTTCACGCTGACGCCGGGCGTCTTCATGTCGCAGAGGATGAAACTGATGCCCTCCTGGCGGCGCTCCACGTCCTGGCTGGTGCGCGCCAGCAGGAAGATCCAGTCGGCGTGCTGGCCGAGCGTGGTCCACGTCTTGGTGCCGTTGATGACGTACTCGTCGCCGTCACGGTCGGCGCGGGTCTTCAGCGAGGCCAGGTCGGAGCCGGCGCCCGGTTCGGAGTAACCCTGGGCCCACCAGACGTTGCTCTCAAGGATGTCGGGCAGGAAGCGCTCTTTCTGCGCGTCGTTGCCGAAGGTGTAGATGACGGGGCCTACCATGCTGAGGCCGAAGGGGATCAGCCGGGGCGTGTTGTAGCGGGCCATCTCCATGGAGAAGATGTATTTCTGCAGCGGGCTCCAGCCCGTGCCGCCGTACTCGACCGGCCAGTTCGGCGCGATCCAGCCCTGCTTGTAGAGAATCTTCTGCCAGCGGATGAAGTCTTCGGGATCGGGCTCGATCCCGCCGTTCATCTTGTGCGCGATGTCCTCCGGGTACTTCTCGTCGAGGAAGTTCCTCACTTCCTCACGGAATGCTTTCTCCTCGGCGGTGAAATTTACATCCATGGTGCTGTCCTGATACTGACAATTGGGGCGCGAGACCCCGTGTCCGCGGCCGCGCCCGGTCGGGCACGCAACGGCCGCTGCAGCCGCTGCGGAGGCGGCCGCCGAAACAGTCCCGGCCATACGCCCGGGACCCCCTCATCGCCGGCAGAATAGCACTATATTGCACTGCACAACAATGCGGTGAACCCCGCGGAAATCCGGACAGAACCTGTGTTCCGGCGGTGGCACGGCGGCTCGACAGGGGGCGTCGTCACCGTGCTATGGTTCCGGGATTACGGCGCCGGGAGCGGCCGCACCCGCCGCGGCGCCCGTCCGTTGCACGGCAGAGGGGATAGCATGACCCGCGGCACACCGCAGACACCGGTCGTCACCGACGCGCTGGCGCGCCCGCTGCGCGACCTGCGCATCTCGGTGCTGGACCGCTGCAATTTCCGCTGTCCCTACTGCATGCCCGAGTCCACGTTCCACGCGGACTATCAGTTCCTGAAGCAGCGCCAGCGTCTCACCTTCGACGAGATCCACCGGGTTGCGCGCGCGGCGGCCGGCCTGGGCGTCACGAAGCTGCGGCTGACCGGCGGCGAGCCGCTGCTGGAGAAGCGGCTGCCGGAGCTGGTGTCGCTGCTCGCGAGCGTCCCGGGCGTCAAGGACCTCGCGCTGACCACCAACGCCATGCTGCTGGCGCCGGTGGCAGGCCGGCTGGCCGAGGCGGGACTGTCCCGGGTCACCATCAGCCTGGACAGCCTGGACCCGGAGGTCTTCCGGCGCATGAGCGGCGGGCGGGGCCGGCTCGAGGACGTGCTCGCCGGTATCCGCGCGGCGGACGAGGCCGGCCTCTCGCCGCTGAAGATCAACGCGGTCATCCAGAAAGGCGTCAACGATCACACCGTGCCGGAGTTGCTGGAGTATTTCCGCGGCACCGGCCACATCGTGCGGCTGATCGAATACATGGACGTCGGCAACCGCAACGGCTGGCGCATGGACGAGGTGGTGCCGTCGCGGGAACTGCTGGCGCGCATCGCGGCGCGCTGGCCGGTTACGCCGGTGGGCCGCAATTATCCCGGCGAGGTCGCCCGGCGCTACGTGTACGAGGACGGCGGCGGCGAGATCGGTTTCATCTCGAGCGTGACCGAGCCTTTCTGCGGCACCTGCAACCGGGCCCGGCTGTCGGCCGACGGCACGCTGTACACGTGTCTGTTCGCCAGCCACGGCACGGATCTGCGCGAGGTGCTGCGCGACGGCGCGGACGTGGACGAACTTGCCGATATAATGCGCAGGATCTGGCTGCAGCGCGCCGACCGCTACAGCGAGCTGAGGACGCCGGGCGCGGCCCAGGCCCACGTGCTGCGCAAGGTCGAGATGTACCGGATCGGCGGCTGAACGCAGCAGGGCGGGAACAATGGCATCATCCGATCTCAGTCACGTCGACGAGCAGGGCAGACCGCGCATGGTCGACGTCGGCGGCAAGGCCGTGACCCGGCGCGAGGCTGTCGCGCGTACGCTGATCCGGCTGCCGGAGGCGGTCGCATCGCGGCTCGCCGAGGGCGAGCTGACCACCGCCAAGGGCCCGGTGTTCGCCACCGCGGTCGTGGCGGGGGTGATGGCCGCCAAGCGCACTCACGAGCTGATCCCGTTCTGCCATCCGCTGGGGCTGGACGACTGTGCCATCGACGTGGAGGTGCGCGACCCGGCGACGCTGGCCGTCACCTGCCGCTGTCGCATCACCGCGAAGACGGGCGTGGAGATGGAGGCGCTGACCGGCGCGAGCGTCGCTGCGCTGACCGTCTACGACATGTGCAAGGCGCTGTCCCACGACATCGTGATCGGCGAGACCCGGCTGATCTCCAAGACCGGAGGCAAGAGTGACTATCACCACGCGGACTGACGATCGCACGGCGGTGTACGGGCTGGTGCTGGCCGGCGGGCGCAGCCGGCGCATGGGCCGTGACAAGGCTGCGCTGGCGATCGGCGGCGGCGAGAGCCAGCTGGCCCGCTCCGTCGCGCTGCTGCGCCGGCATATCACGAAGGTATTCGTCTCCGTGCGCGCCGACCAGCGCGACGACCCGGCCCGTGCCGGCTTCGACCTCATCGAGGACCGTTACGACGGCAGGGGGCCGGCCGCCGGCATCCTCTCCGCGCTGGAGACCTTCCCCGGCGTCTCCTGGCTGGTGCTCGCCTGCGATCTGCCCCGGGTGGACGACGAGACCATTGCCGTGCTGCTGGACAACGCCGACCCGGGCTTTGCGGCGACCGCCTACCGAAGCGTGAATGACGGCCTGCCGGAGCCGCTGTGCGCGGTCTGGCACCCCCGCGCCGCGGCCCTGTTGCGCGAGCAGTTCGAGCAGGACAGGCTGTGCCCGCGCAAGGCGCTGATCGGCTGGTCCGTGCCGCTGCTGGCCCAGCCCACTCCGGGCGCGCTGGACAACGTAAATACGCCCGAGGACCTGGCACGGGTGGCGGGTTCGTGACAAAGCAGCTGACGGTGCGCTACTTCGCCGCCTTCCGCGAGCGGGCGGGCCGCGCAGAGGAGACCGTGGACACCGACGCGGATACCGCCGCGGACCTGTTCGAGGCGCTTCGGGACCGGCACGGCTCGGCAGAGCCGCTGGGCCACTGCAAGGTGGCCATCAACGACGAGATGGCGGACTGGTCCACGCCGCTGAAGGACGGCGACACGGTGCTCCTGTTCCCGCCGGTGGCCGGCGGATGAGCGGCATGGTCATCAGTCCGCGCCCGATCGCGGCCGGCGAGCTCGGCGCCGCGCTTGCGGAGCCGGGCGCCGGCGCCTATGTGGGTTTCGAGGGCCGGGTGCGCAACCGCAACGAGGGCCGCGAGGTGTCGCGCCTGGAGTACGAGGCCTACGCGCCCCTGGCGGAGAAGGAAGGCGAGCGCATCATCGCCGAGGCGCGCGAGCGCTGGCCCATCATCGCGGCTAGCTGCGTGCACCGCATCGGCGTGCTCGATATCGGCGAGTGCGCCGTGTGGGTCGGCGTGATATCGCCCCACCGGGACGAGGCCTTCGCCGCCTGCCGCTACATCATCGACGAGGTCAAGGTGCGGCTGCCGATCTGGAAGAAAGAGCATTACACCGACGGCGATTCCGGCTGGGTGAACTGCGAGCGCTGTGCGGCCGGCCACGGCGGGCAGGCCAGCGCCGGCTAGGGCTCAATCCCGCTCGGGCGCCTCCAGCGCCGCCGCGTCGGCCGGCGTATCCACGTCCAGCGCCGCGTGGTCGCAATCCACCGCAACGACCTCGTCGCGATGCCGCTCGATCACCGGCCGCGCCCCCCGGTCGCCCGTGAGTGTGCCGAGCTCCGGGAACAGTCGCCGCGGGAAGATGGCCGGCACGCCGAGTACGCGCCCTTGGTCGGCGTCGCCATCGTTGCCGCGGCCGGCGTGGGTTTCCGCTTCGCGGCCGCCGTAACGGCTCGCGGCGATGGTTTCCGGACGGGACCGCCAGGCCGCCTGCAGACGTGCCAGGTCCCGGCCGTCCACCAGCGGCTGGTCGGTCAGCAGTACCAGCACGCCGTCACAGTCCGCCGGCAGGCAGGCGAGGCCCAGGGTCAGTGAGTTCGCCAGGCCCTGATGCCACTGATCGTTCACCACGAAGTAGCGCACGGCGTCGCCCGCCGCCTCCAGCACCCGCGCATGCTCCGCGCCGACGACCAGCAGGTGGCGCGGGCCGCAGGCTGCCGCGGCGAGGCGCAGCGCGCGCTGCACCAGCGTCTCGCCGCCGTGGCGGAGGAGTTGCTTCGGCGCGCCCAGCCGCCGCGAGCCGCCGGCGGCCAGGATCAGGGCGAACAGCACGGGCTCGCGCGCGCTCACCTCAGCCCCGGCGCTGCCGCGCGATGCGATGCGACACCCGCGGGCGTTCTTCGCCCCGGTGGTAGCGAAAGGCGGCGGCGAGCACCTCCATGTCGCCCCGGGTCAGTCGGCGGTGCTGGCGCAGATGTTCCAGCCAGGATTCGTCCACGAACACCTCCACGAACAACCGCTCTTCCTCGGTGTCCTGGAACAGTCCCCAGGTGATGGCGCCGTTGCGCAGCCGGAGCTTGCGCACCGGCTGCATAACGGCCGCGAAATCGTCCGCGTCCGCGGGATCGATCTCGTAGCGGATCTCCACCAGCACGGGACCCTGGTCCTGCTGGATGGTGAAGGGCACGCTGGGGTCGGGGATGGGGGTCACCAGCGTCGGATCGGCGCTGGCGTAGCGGCGCATGTTCAGCGGCACGCCGAGTACCAGGCCGATCAGGCCGACGACCGCCGCGTACACCAGCGTCTCGGACAGCGACGTCAGCGATGCGATCTTGCCCCAGAATGCCGCCGCACCGGCCACGGTGCCCATGAAGCTCGCCAGGAAGACGGCCAGGCCGCGGGCGCGCACCCATTCGGGCAGTGAGAGCTGGGCGACCACCTGCAGCGTGGACAGCACCGAGACCCAGGAGGCACCCAGCAACAGCATGGCCGGTGCCAGCCACCAGGGATCCCGGACGAAGGCCAGCGCCAGAGTGGCGGCGATGGTGCCCGCCGAGCCCAGCGCCACCAGGGCGTCGTCGGACAGATAGCGGCGCAGCCTGGCCAGGTTCAGGCCGACCAGGACGGCGCCGACCCCGACTGCGCCGAGGAGCCGCCCGTAGACCTCCGGACCGGCGCCCATCTCCTCGCGCACCACCAGCGGCAGGAACGCGACCGGCGCGCTCACCAGGACGAAATACAGGATGCCGCGGGCGATGACCACCTGCAGGCCGCTGGAGCGCCGGGCATAGCGCAGGCCCATGCGCAGGGCGCCGAAGAAGCGTTCGCTGGGCAGCGTGCTTTGGCGTCGCGGCGTGCGCGAGAAGAACAGTACGGCGAGCACGCCCAGGTAGCTCGCGCTGTTGATGAGGAAGACGAATCCGGGCCCGGCCGCGGACAGCAGCAGGCCCGCCAGCACGGGGCCGATGGCCCGCGAGACGTTGAACGCGATGCCGTTCAGCGTGACCGCAGCGGGCAGCTCGGACCGGGGCACCAGGTCCGGGATGAGCGCCGAGAAGGCCGGCATCATCATCGCCGCGCCCGTGCCCATGGCGAAGGTCATGGCGAGCAGGCCCCAGGCCGTGATGGCGCCGGTGACGGTGAGCACACCCAGCACGCCGGCGGAGATCATCAGCCAGCTCAGGGCGAACAGCAGGAAGCGGCGGCGGTCGACGATGTCGGCGAGTGCGCCCGCGGGCACCGCCAGCAGGAACGTGGGCAGCAGAGCGGCCGCCTGCACCAGCGCCACCATCACCGGGTCCGGCGCGAGCGAGGTCATCAGCCACCCGGCGCCGGTGTCGTGCATCCAGCTGCCGACGGTCGAGACCAGCAGCGCGACCCACAGCCAGCGGAAGATGGGCCGGCGGAACGGCGCCAGGCCGCCCGGGTCCGGCGCCGCCGACGGTTCCCCGGACGACACCGCTGACGGTTTCGCTGCTGCTTCGGCTGTCGACGACACGGGGACCCCTCGCCCTGGCACCGGCGCCGGTCGGCGCCTCGCGGGCATTATGGCACGGCGGTCCGCTTGGGCATTCGGCGGGGCGCCACCTATAATGGCGGCTCTTTCGACAGCCGGCGGAGGCCTCCGCCGGGCGGGGTACGAGGGTATGACGAAACTGGCAGGCAGGAGCGCGATCGTCTCCGGCTCGGGCCGCGGCATCGGCCGCGCCATCGCGATGAAACTCGCCGCCGAAGGCGCACACGTCGTGGTGAACGACCTGGACGCCGGACCGGCGGAAGAGACGGTGCACGAGATCGAGTCGGCCGGCGGCGTGGCGATGGCGGTGCCCGGCGACGTCTGCGATGCGCAATTCGCGCAGCAGTTCGTGGATGCGGCCGTCGAGCAGTTCGGCGGCATCGACATCATCGTCAACAACGCCGGCTACACCTGGGACAACGTCCTCCAGAAGATGAGCGACGAGCAGTTCCAGGCGATGCTGGACATCCATCTCGTGGCGCCGTTCCGCATTCTCCGCGCCGCCTTGCCCCACATCCGCAAGGCGGTGACGGCGGAAGAGGAGGTGGGCCGCATCGTGCAGCGCAAGGTGGTCAACATCTCGTCCACGTCCGGCGTGTACGGCAACCTGGGGCAGATCAACTACGCCGCGGGCAAGGCCGGTATCGTGGGCATGACGAAGACGCTGGCGAAGGAGTGGGGGCGCTATCACGTGAACGTGAACGCGGTCGCCTTCGGGCTCATCCACACCCGTCTCACCCAGCCGCTCAGGGGCGAGCAGGCCAGCATCGACGTGGGCGGGCGCGACATCAGCGTGGGCGTCCGCCAGGAGCGGCTCGACGCCGCGGCGAAGACCGTGCCGCTCGGCCGCGGCGGCACGCCGGAGGAGGCGGCCGGCGCCGTCTATCTGCTCTGCACTCCCGAGGCCGACTACATCAACGGCCAGTGCATCGTGTGCGACGGGGGACGGGTCTGATGGCGGTCGTGCGCAGCGTGGAGGACGCGAAGGCGCTGGAAGGCGAGGAGGTCGGCGTCTCCGACTGGGTCACGGTGGACCAGCACAGCATCGACCTGTTCGCGGAGGCGACCGGCGATCACCAGTGGATCCACGTCGACCCCGAGCGCGCGGCGGCGGAGATGCCCGAGGGCAGGACCATCGCCCACGGCTACATGACGCTGGCCCTCATACCGGCGCTCACAGCCGACTTCGTGGAAATGCCGACGCTCACGCGGACGATCAACTTCGGCTGCAACAAGGTGCGCTTCCAGAACATGGTGCCTTCCGGCAGCCGGGTGCGGGCGCGGGCCACCGTCAAGCAGGCCCGGCAGCGGGCCGGGGCGCTGCACCTGGTGAGCGAGATCCGCATCGAGGTCGAGGGACAGAGAAAGCCGGCCTGCATCGCCGAGACGATCGGCATGTATTTCCTGGACTGATATTTCCTGGACTGATATGTCCTAGACTGATATTTCCTGGGCCGCGGGGCGCCCTCAGCGCTCCGTCGGCAGGCGCTCG
>CAYQZN010000082.1:0-10877 GCA_964421805.1 uncultured Woeseiaceae bacterium | reverse complement strand
AGCCCTGGCCGTCGTGCTGCCCGTGACCGGTTTCGGTCCGGTGGCCGTGGCCCAGGAGACCGAACAGGGCGCTCGCGCCATCGAGGAAGTCGTCGTGACGGCCAGGCGCCGGGAGGAGTCGCTGCAGGACGTGCCGCTCTCCATCACGGCGTTCAGCGGCGAGGAGCTTGCGCGGATCGGTGCACTGAATATCACCGAAGTCGGTCAGACGACGCCCAACGTGACGCTGGAGGTCTCCCGCGGCACGAACACCACCATCACCGCGTTCATCCGCGGCGTCGGTCAGCAGGACCCGGTACCCGGCTTCGAGGCCGGCGTCGGCATCTATGTCGACGACGTCTACCTGAACCGCCCGCAGGCGGCAGTACTCGATATCTACGACGTGGAGCGCATCGAGGTGCTGCGCGGCCCGCAGGGCACGCTGTACGGGCGCAACACCATCGGCGGCGCCATCAAGTACGTGACGAAGCGTCTCTCGGACGAGCCCGAGGCGAAGGTGAAGGTGGCGGTAGGCAACTATAACCAGCTCGATACCGTGGTGACCGCTTCGACGCCCGTCTTCGACACGCTGCGCATCGGCGGCTCGGTGGCACGGCTCACCCATGACGGCTTCGGCGACAACCTGAACCTGCCCGGCACCGAGAACTACGCGAAGGACCTGCTCGCCGGCCGCTTCAGCGTCGAATGGCTGCCGAGCGAGACTCTGTTCTTCCGCCTGACCGGCGACTACCTGGACGACGACTCCGATCCCCGTCAGGGCCACCGACTGACGGTCGGCAACCTGTCCGGGGCGCCCATCCTGGACGACGTCTACGACACCCGGGCCGGTCTCAACAACCCCACCCAGGAAGTACAGGCACGTGGCATCTCCCTGACGGCCGAGTGGGACATCAGCCCGGCGTTCACGCTGAAGAGCATCACGGCCTATCGGGACGACCAGACCTACACGCCGATCGATTTCGACAGTCTGCCCGCTGCGGACCTCGACGTGCCGGCCGTGTACGAGAACGACCAGTTCTCCCAGGAACTGCAGGTGCTGTACGAGGGCGACCGCCTGTCCGGCGTTGCCGGTGCGTACTACCTGGACGCCAATGCCTTCACGGCCTTCGACGTCATCCTGGGGACCACCGGCGACCTCCTGGGCCTGCCGGGGCTGAACGCCTTCACCCTGGGCGACGTGGACACCGATACCTGGTCCCTGTTCGCCGATTTCACCTATCAGCTCTCCGATGTGTGGGCTGTCTCCGTCGGCGGCCGCTACACGTCGGACGAGCGCAGCTCACGGGTACTGCGGCAGACACTGATCGGCGGTACCTCGGGCTTCTTCGGCGGTTCCGCCGTGCCGATCGCCACGACGTCGGACTTCGACGGCAGCGAGAAATTCACCGAGTTCACGCCGCGCTTTTCGGTGAGCTATGCGCCCAGCGATACCCAGAACCTCTACTTCACCTGGAGCGAGGGGTTCAAGGGCGGCAGCTTCGACCCCCGTGGTCAGACCAGTTCGGCACCCGATCTCGACGGCGACGGCGACGTCGACGAGCAGGACATCTTCGAGTTCATGCTGTTCCAGCCGGAGACCGTCAGCTCCTACGAGGTGGGCGTGAAGTCGTCCTGGCTGAACAACACCGTCAACACGAACATCGCGGTGTTCTTCGCCGACTACCAGGACGTGCAGATTCCGGGCTCCGTGGGCATCGACTCGGATAACGACGGCGTCGTGGATACCTTCATCGGCATCACGTCGAACGCCGCGGACGCCGACATCTTCGGTCTCGAGTTCGAGGGTGCGGCGCAGCTCTCCGATGCATTCCGGCTGAACTGGATGCTCGGCTACATCGATGCGGAGTTCAACGAGTTCATCGACGCGCTCGGCAACGACGTGGCGGAAGAGCGCGTGTTCCAGAACACGCCGGAGGTGACTGCGAGTGCGACGCTCATCTACGAGCGCCCGATGGAAGTGATCGGCCGCGATGCCAACTTCTCCGTGCGGAACACGCTCTCCTATCGCGACGACACCAGCCAGTTCGAGGTGCCGACGCCGGAACTGGACCAGGATGCCTACACGCTGTGGGATCTCAGCTTCGTCCTCGAAGATCCGGACGGGCGCTGGCGCCTGGGCCTGCATGGCAAGAACCTGACCGATAAGGAATACAAGGTGGCCGGTTACTACTTCCCGGATCTCGGCCTGGAGAGCAGCATCACCGCCTTCTACGGCGATCCCCGTCGGGTGATGGGCACGTTCGAATATCGCTTCTGAGGCATCTTCCCCCGCCTCCGGAATCGGCCCCGTCAGACGGCGGGGCCGATTTTTTTTGCGGGCGCGGCTAAACTGTCTCCGCCATGTCCGAAGATCGCCCCCGCCTGACCGACTTCCTGCATCCCCGCTACTGGCCGACCTGGCTCGGTATCGGGGTGCTGAGGCTCGCCTGTCTGCTGCCGTACCGGGTGCAGATGCGGCTCGGCCGCGGTCTCGGCGGGATCGCCGCCAGACTGCTGCCTAAACGCGTCGCGGTCGCACGGCGAAATATCGGTCTGTGCTTCCCGGAGAAGTCGGCGGACGAGGTGGAGGCGCTGACCCGAGCGCATTTCCGGTCCCTCGGCATGTCGCTGCTGGAGACCGCGAGCGCCTGGTGGCGCAGCGACGCCTTCATCGCGCGGCTGGCCACCATCGAAGGGGCCGAACACGTGCACCGTGCGGTCGAGCAGGGCCGCGGCGCCATCCTGCTTACCGCCCACTTCACGACGCTGGAGTTCAGCGGTCCGGTGCTGCACATGAACCTGCCGCCCTTCGATGCCGTGTACCGCAAGCATCGCAGCCCGCTGGTGAACGAGATCTGGCGCCGGGGCCGCGAGCGCTCGGCCCGGCGCACCATCGAGAAGAGTGACATCAAGAGCATGGTGCGCAGCCTCCGGGAAGCGGTGCCTGTCTGGTATGCACCGGATCAGAGTTACCGGCGCAAGCAGTCGGAGCTGATCCCGTTCATGGGCGAGCCGGCGATGACCAACACGGCCACCAGCGCGCTGGCCAAGCTCGGCAAAGCCGTCGTGCTGCCGCTATTCCCGCGCCGGCTGCCGGACGATGCCGGTTATCGCATCACCGTCTACCCGCCGCTGGAAGACTTTCCTGCCGGCGACCCGGTGGCGGATGCTGCCCGCTACAACGAGATGGTGGCGGAGTGGATACGGGAGGCGCCGGCCGAATACTACTGGGTGCACCGCAAGTTCAAGGGTCGGCCGGAGAGTCTGCCCGATGCCTACGCGGACCTGAGTCGCGCCGGTCGGGGCAGCGCCGCCTAGCCGAGGCCGCGGTACAGCGCTTCCAGCCGGTCGGTGACGCCGGCCACCGAGAATTCACCCAGCCGCCGGAGCGCAGCGCCGGCCAGCCGTCGCCGGAGTTTTTCGTCGCCGTACAGACGTTCGATGGCGGCGGCCAGGGACTCCGCGTCGCCGGGCGGCACCAGCAGGCCGGTGTCCTCGTGTCGGATCAGCTCTGGAATGCCGCCGGTGTCGCTCGCCACGATAGGGGTGCCGGCGGCCATCGCCTGGAGCAGCACGGACCCGAGCCCCTCGTGGTGACTCGGGAAGGCGAACACGTCGAAGGCGGCCAGATAATCCGCCACGTTGTCGACGAAGCCGGTGAAGTGGACCCCGGCCTGACCGGCGGTGGCCCCGCGGATGGCCTCACCGTCGGCGCCCTCGCCGACGAAGACGAAGCCCATGTCAGGATGCGCAGCCGTCAGCGTCTTCGCCGCCGCGAGCAGTTCGAGCTGGCCCTTCGCCACGTCGAGCGCGGCGACGTTGCCCACCAGGAAGGCCTCCGGCAGTGCGGCGCGGATCTCGGCCACCCTGCGCGGATCCGGTTCGGCGGCGGCCAGCGCGCTGGGGATCACGGCGGCGTCCAGGCCCGGGAATCGCTCGGCCAGCACACCGGCGATGGCACGGGAGAGGGCGGTAACGGCCGCTGCGTCCCGATAGATTCGTGAAGTCAGGGCACTGCGCGACGGTGGCTTCATGACCCGGCGCGTCAGCACGTAGCGGCTGCCGCGCAGTTTCGACGCGATCCACGCTGCCTGCGCGGCCCGCGCCTCGTGGGCATGCACCAGCGGCGCTGCTACACGTACCGCCGCGCCCAGCACGCCGCCGACGGGCGTGACGGTCAGTCCGTCGACGTCCGCGAGGCGCGCCGCCAGCGGTTCGCCGCCGCGGCCGATGAACTGCTGGCGCCAGCCCCGGCGCGCGAGCTCACGCACCAGCAGCAGAGTCTGGTTCTCACCGCCACGGAAGCCCCGGGCGAGGTTGATGTGGGTGATCTCGGGTCCGTCGGCCGGCATGGGCGCAGGCGGATCAGCGGCCGGCCGCCGACCGTTCCCGGGCCGTGGCCTTCATGTGTTTGTAGAACACGCCGTCCGCGTCGCCCCAGGCGATGACCAGTCCGCGCCAGCCTTCCAGGAAACCCAGCCGGATGAAGTAGGTGCGCAGGAAGGCCCACACCGCGCGCAGGAAGATCAGCGCCGGCGGCTTGGCGGCATGGGCGCGCCCGGCGCGGATCTCGGAATAGCGGTCCGCCTTCTGCAGGAAGGCGCCGAGGCGGTCTACTGCCCGGTGATACAGCGGCGAGCGCAGGCGGACGAGCGTCGTGCCGACCTGCGGCTCGATGCGCTCGTGGACGCTGGCCTGGTTATAGGCATGGCGGTCGCGGTGGTAGAAGCGCGGCAGCCAGTCGTTGCCCCAGCCGGCACGGCGGACGCGCCGGCCCATGAAGTAGTTGTGCCGGTCCACCTCGTAGAGCCGCGCGGGGTCCGATAGATCCAGCGCGTCGAGTTCGGCGACGAGTGCCTCGCTGGCCGCTTCGTCGGCATCGATGGACAGGATCCATTCGCGCTCGGCCAGCCCCGCGGCGTGGTTCTTGGTCGGCCCGAAGCCCATGAACTCGCCGCTGAACCAGCGCACGTTGGCGTGCGCCCGGGCAATGTCCTGCGTGCCGTCCGCCGAGCCGTTGTCGTAGACGACCACCTCGGGCAGCCGAGCGAGACTGGCCAGCGTCTCGGCCAGCGTGGCCTCGGCGTCCCGAGTGATGATGACGGCGGCGATGTCTGCGAGCGGCATGCAGTGGATCCTTGCGTTGCCGGCGAATGTTAACCCGGAACGGCCGGCGGCGCGGGCCGATCATGGACTGACCATGGAGCCATCGTCGACCGGTTGCGCACCCGCCGGGCCGGACCCCGTCCATCCGCCGGCCGATGCCCGATTTCGGGAACTGCGCATTGGACTGGCGTCGCGGCATGGGTTCTAATCCCCGCATGCGCAGGCTGACCGCCATCGCCGTGATCGTGAGCATTCTGGCCGCCTCGGCCGGGGAGCTGGCGCACGCCTGCGCGATGGATGTCCTGCCGCAGCCCGCCGCGAAGACGCTCGGCGCGGCCGCGGACGGCGGGGACTCGGGCATGCCCTGCCACGGCGCCGACCGGCAACCCGCCGACCACGCCATGGAGCGGTCCATGGACTGCTGTGACGAGGATGCTCCGCCCACCCACTGCATCGATTGCCTCTGCACCGCGGTCAGCATGCCGCTGAGCGCGCTGGAGACGGCGATCCCGCAGGCCCTGCCGGCGCCGACCCGGCACGCGCTGCCGCTCTCCGCCGTGCCGCCCCCGGAACGCGCCCCCGAGTACCTCCTAAGACCTCCGATCGTCGTCTCCTGACCGTCCGCCTGGCGGCGGACCGCTGTCGCACGCCTCCGCGCGGCGACTGAACGAAGACGAATGACGGAGACCTCACATGTTTATCCGACGCTGCGCGGGCATGCTGCTCGCGCTGAGCCTGACGGCGGTATTTCTGCCGCGAGGCTGGGCCGCCGAGGCGCCGCTCGCCCTCACGGCGGAGATGCTCACCCAGGAGGTGCTGGCCGCGAACCGGGCGCTGGCCGGACGGCGCGCCGCCACCGCCGCGCGGCTGAGCGAGGCCGAGGCCGCCGACGACCTCGATGATCCACGCCTCATGCTGGGCGCTGCACCCAGCACCTTCGGCCACCGGGTGGACGGCCGCGGCCTGATCCAGTTCAGCCAGAGCCTGCCCTGGCCCGGCAAGCGCGGGCTGCGCGGCGAGATCGCGCTGGCGCTGGCCGAGGCTTCCGGCGAATCCGAGCGCGTGCTCGCCAGGGAGCTGGCGGCCCGGGCCGAAAGGCTCTGGGCGGAATGGTGGTACGTGCACGAGGCGCTGGCCCGCAATGCCGAGGAGGTCCGCCTGGTCGCAGAGCTGGAGCCCGTCGCCGAGGCGCAGTACGCGGCCGGCATGGGGCTGCAGCAGGACCTGTTGCGCGTGCAGACCCGGGCGCTGCGGCTCGAGCATCAGCGTCTTGCGCTCGAGCAGCGCCGTACTGCGCTCATCGCCGGGATCAACGCGCTGCGGGGCCGCCCGGCCGATGCGCCGCTGCCGGGCCCGGCACCCATGCCGCCGACACCGGTAGTGGCGCCGGAGGCCGCGCTGGCCGATGCGCTCGTTGCGAGCCATCCGGCGCTGGTGCGGATCGATGCCTCGCTGGCCGGCGCCCGGGCCCGTCTGCAGCTGGCGCACAAGGATTACTGGCCCGACTTCCGCGTGTACACGGGCTATGTCGGCACGCTGGATCCTGCGCAGAAGCGCTGGCAGATCGGCGCCGAGATCAACCTGCCGTTCGGCGGTGACAAGCGGCGCTCCGCGGTCTCTTCCGCAGAACTCGAACAGGACCGCCTGCGGGCCGAACGGGAGGACCTGGCGTTCCGGCTCCGCGCCGAACTGCGCTCGTTGCTCGCCCGCCTCGACGAGGCGGAGCAGACCGTGGCGCTCTACCGGGACCGGATCGTGCCCCTGTCGCAGCAGGGACTGGACGCCGCCCGCGCCGACTTCGAGTCCGGCCGCGGGGAATTCGCCAACGTGATCGACGCGGAGACGGCTCTGCTCGATGCAAGACTCACGCTCGCCCGCGCGCGCGCCGACCGGCTGATGACCGTCGCCGGCATCGAGGCGCTGACGGGCATCGACGCCGAGGTCGGGAGGACATCCCCATGAAACCACAAACCATGTTCTGGGCCATCGTGATCGTCGTGACGGCCATCTCCGGCGCGCTCGGCTTCTGGCTGGGCAACACGAACGGCGGCGAGGCCCCCGCCGCCGCCGGCGACAGCGGCGAGAGGGAGATCCTGTACTGGGTCGCGCCCATGGACCCGAACTACCGCCGGGACGAGCCCGGCAAGTCGCCGATGGGCATGGACCTGGTGCCCGTGTACGCAGACGGCGCCGGCGGCGGCGACGCCGGCATCGCGGTCTCCTCCGCCGTGCGCCAGACACTGGGCGTGCGCACCGCAAAGGCGGAGCGAGGGGAGTTTGCGCGCCGCCTGGACACCGTCGGCTACACCGTCTGGGACGAATCGACGGTGACCATGTACCACCCACGGGCGGAAGGCTGGCTCGAGTCCTTCGGCATTGCCAGCGTCGGCGATCGCGTGGAGGCGGGGCAGGTGCTGTACACGCTGTTCTCGCCGAAGCTGATCTCCGCGCAGCAGGAACTGCTGACGGCCCGCGCCTCGGGCAACGCTTCGCTGACCCGCGCCGCGCGGGATCGTCTGCGCGCGCTCGGCCTCACCGCGGAGCAGATCGCCGGTATCGAGCGGGGCGGCGGCGTGCAGCAGAATCTTCCCAGACGCGCGGCGCAGGACGGCGTCGTGATCGCCATGGAGGGCCGCGACGGAAACTACGTCACGCCCGCCACCCACGTTCTGACCATCGCCAACCTCTCGACCATCTGGACCGAGGTGGAGGTCTTCGAGCAGGACATCGGCTGGATGGCGGAAGGTCTGCCGGCCTATGCCCGCTTCGAGGCGTATCCCGGCGAGACCTGGGAAGGCCGGATCGCCTACATCTATCCGGCTCTCGACCCGAAGACGCGCACGCTCAGGCTGCGCCTGGTCTTCGACAACGCCGACGGCCGGCTGCGTCCTAACATGCTGGCGAGGGTCCGCATCCAGGGCGAACCACGCCCGGACGTGCTCCACATTCCCCGCGAGGCGGTGATCCGCTCCGGTGCCGGGGAGCGCGTCGTGCTGGACGCCGGCGACGGCCGCTTCCGCGTGCAGCCGGTGCTGACCGGGCTCGCCAGCGGCAGCGACGTCGAGGTGCTCGAGGGCCTGGCCGCGGGCGACCGTGTGGTGACCTCGGGGCAGTTCCTGCTGGATGCCGAGGCCGGCGGCGAGCAGGCGCTCTCGCGGCTGGAGGAGCCGGATCCCCATGCCGGCCACGACATGGAAGGGATGGACCACTCCGGTCACGACATGGAGAGCATGGATCATTCCGGCCATGACATGGATGGGATGGATCACTCGGGCCACGACGTCGAAGGCATGGATCACAGCGGCCATGACATGAGCGGCGACGGCAACGGCGGGGAGCCCGGGCGATGATCGGCGCGATCATCGGCTGGTCGATCCGGAACCGGGGACTCGTTCTCGCCGGTCTGATCGCGCTGGCCGTCGCCGGCACTCTGAACCTGCGCACACTGCCCGTGGATGCGATCCCGGACCTGTCCGACGTGCAGGTGATCGTGAAGACGAGCTGGCCCGGCCAGGCGCCCCAGGTGGTCGAGGATCAGGTCACCTATCCGCTTACCACGGCGCTGCTGTCGGTGCCGGGGGCAGAGACCGTGCGCGGCTACTCGTTCTTCGGCGACTCCTACGTGTACGTCATTTTCGACGACGACACGGACCTGTACTGGGCGCGCTCCCGGGTGCTGGAGTATCTGAGTCAGGTGGCACCCCGACTGCCGGCCGAGGCCAGGCCCGCCATCGGACCGGACGCGACCGGGGTCGGCTGGATCTACGAGTATGCGCTCGTGGACCGCAGCGGCCGGCACGATCTCTCCCAGCTGCGCGCCATCCAGGACTGGTTCCTGAAGTACGAGCTGCAGACCGTGCCCGGTGTGGCGGAAGTGGCCACCGTCGGCGGCATGGTGAAGCAATACCAGGTGGTGGTGGACCCGGACCGGCTGCGTTCCTTCGGCCTGACTCTGCCCGCCATCCGTGACGCCATCCGCCGGGGCAACTCGGAGGTGGGCGGCTCGGTCATCGAGATGGCCGAGACCGAGTTCATGGTGCGCGCGACGGGCTACATCGAAGGTCTCGAACAGCTGCGCCAGATTCCGGTGAAGATCTCGCCGGAAGGCACGCCGGTGCTGCTGGAGGAGGTGGCGGAGATTCGCCTGGGACCGCAGCTGCGGCGCGGCATCGCCGAGCTGGACGGCGAGGGCGAGGTCACCGGCGGCATCATCGTCATGCGCTTCGGCGAGAATGCCCAGCAGACCATCGACGCGGTGAAGACCCGCATCGAGGAGCTGCGCCCGAGCCTGCCCGAGGGCGTCGAGATCGTGACCACTTACGATCGCTCGGAGCTGATCGACCGCGCCATCGACACGCTGCAGGGCAAGCTGCTGGAGGAGTTCCTGCTGGTGGCGCTCATCTGCGCCATCTTCCTGCTGCACGCCCGCTCGGCGCTGGTGGCGGTGGCGACCCTGCCGCTCGGTATCCTCGCCGCACTCCTGATCCTGCGCGCGCAGGGCCTGAATGCCAACATCATGTCGCTGGGCGGTATTGCGATTGCCATCGGTGCGATGGTGGATGCCGCCATCGTCATGATCGAGAACACCCACAAGCACCTGGCGGAGGACAAGTCCGGGCGCAGCCGCTGGGAGATCGTGGCCCGGGCCACCACCGAGGTGGGGCCGCCCATCTTCTTCTCGCTGCTGATCATCACGCTGTCCTTCCTGCCGGTATTCACGCTGGAGGCCCAGGAGGGCCGGCTGTTCGCGCCGCTGGCCTGGACCAAGACCTGGGCCATGGCCGCCTCGGCCGCGCTGGCTATCACGGCGGTGCCGGTGCTGATCGGTTATCTCGTACGAGGGCGCATCCGGCCGGAGGAGGCCAACCCGGTGAATCGTGCCCTCACCGCCGCCTACCGGCCGGTGATCGGCTGGGTCAGCCGGGCGCCGTGGTTGTTCGTCGTGGCGGGTCTGCTGCTGATGCTCTCGGCGCTCTACCCGGCCAGCCGCCTCGGCACCGAGTTCATGCCGCCACTGGACGAGGGCGACTGGATGTACATGCCCACCACCCGGCCGGGGCTGTCCATCGGCGAGGCCGGGCAGCTGCTGCAGCAGACCGACCGGCTCATCAAGAGCGTGCCCGAGGTGGCCCAGGTATTCGGCAAGATCGGGCGCGCCGAGACCGCCACCGACCCGGCGCCGCTGACCATGATCGAGACCCTGATCCGCTTCAAGCCGGAGAGCGAGTGGCGCGAGGGTTACGACATCGAGGACATCCGCGCCGAGATCCGCGAACGCGTGCAGCTGCCCGGTGTGACCAACGCCTGGGTGATGCCCATCAAGACCCGCATCGACATGCTGGCCACCGGCATCAAGACGCCGGTGGGCATCAAGATCAACGGGCCGGAGCTGGACGTGATCCAGGGGCTGGGCGTGCGCATCGAGGAGCTGCTGCCGGAGGTGGAGGGCACCGCCTCGGTGTTCGCCGAAAAGGTCGCCGGCGGACGCTACGTGGTGGTGGACATCCAGCGGGGCAAGGCGGCCCGCTACGGGCTGAACATCGCCGACGTGCAGACGGTGGTCATGAGCGCCGTGGGCGGCATGAACGTGACCGAGACCGTCGAGGGCCTGCAGCGTTTCCCGGTGAACCTGCGTTATCCGCGGGCGGTGCGGGAGAACGTGGAAGCCATCCGCGAGCTGCCGGTGGTGACGCCGAACGGCGCCCGCATCCGCCTCGGCGACGTGGCCCTGGTGGCCGTGGAGGACGGCCCGCCCATGCTGAAGAGCGAGAACGGGCGGCTGACCGGCTGGG
>CAYQZN010000081.1:0-10896 GCA_964421805.1 uncultured Woeseiaceae bacterium | reverse complement strand
TTGCCCCACTGCGTGACCCTGTACGATCCCGGCTGGCACCAGGGCGTGGTCGGGCTGGTGGCCTCCCGCATCCGCGAACGGGTCAACCGCCCTGTGATCGCGTTCGCCGATGCCGGCGGCGGGGAGCTGAAGGGCTCGGCCCGCTCGGTGCCGGGGGTGCACATCCGCGACGTGCTCGCGGCCGTGGCGGCGTCGGCGCCGGAACTGATCGGGCGCTACGGCGGCCACGCCATGGCCGCCGGTCTCAGCCTGCCGCGCTCGAATCTGGAGCGGTTCCGCCGCCTGGCGGCGAGCCGGGTGGCCGAGTGTTTCCCGGACGCGGACTTCAGCGGCACGCTGCTCAGCGACGGCGAACTCGAGGCGGCGGACATCGGCCTGCCGCTGGCCGAGGCGCTGCGGGAGGCGGGTCCCTGGGGGCAGGCATTCCCGGAGCCGCTGTTCGACGGCGTCTTCACCGTCCGCGAGGCGCGGGTCGTCGGCGAGCGGCACTGGAAGCTGCGACTGACCGGGGCGGCCGCTGCCGGGCGCGCCGGCGCGCCGGTGGATGCCATCGCCTTCAACCAGGTCGATACGGTGACGGTGATGGCGGGGCACCGGGTGCAGATCGCCTATCGGCTGGACGTGAACGAGTACGGCGGCATCCGTCGGCCCCAGCTCGTGGTGGAGAGCATGCAGCGGCTCTAGCGCCGTCGCTCACGCCACTCATGATAGACTGCGCCGCTTGTTTTCGGAGGGGTGCAATGGACACCAACCAGATCAGAACGGAGATCGAGGACCTGTCGGCAAGGGCAGAGGCCCTGAGGAGGTATCTTTGACTACGCGGGCAAGTCGGAGAGGCTGACCGAAGTCCTGCGCGAGCTGGAGGATCCGGCCGTGTGGCAGGACCCCGAGCGTGCCCAGGCGCTCGGCCAGGAACGCGCCGAACTCGAGAAGGTGGTCGGCACCCTCGATCGCATCGGCACCCGCGTCGCGGACGCCGGCGAGTTGCTCGAGATGGCGGCCGAGGAGGAGGACGCGGACACCCTGTCGTCGATCGCCAGGGACATCGGCGGCGTCGCGAGCGACGTCGAGGGGCTGGAGTTCCGCCGCATGTTCTCCGGCGAGATGGACTCGGCCAACGCCTTCGTCGACATCCAGTCGGGCGCCGGCGGTACCGAGGCACAGGACTGGGCCGAGATGCTGCTGCGCATGTACCTGCGCTGGGCCGAGCAGCACGGCTTCCGCACCGAGATGATCGAGGCCTCCGCAGGCGAAGTGGCAGGCGTCAAGAGCGCCACGGTGAAGTTCGTCGGCGAGTACGCCTACGGCTGGCTCAGGACCGAGACCGGCGTGCACCGCCTGGTGCGCAAGTCGCCGTTCGACTCCGGCAACCGCCGCCACACCTCGTTCGCGTCCGTGTTCGTCTCGCCGGAGGTGGAGGACGACATCGACATCGAGGTGGACCCCTCGGACCTGCGCATCGACGTCTACCGGGCCAGCGGCGCCGGCGGCCAGCACGTCAACCGCACCGAGTCGGCCGTGCGCATCACCCACGAGCCCACCGGCATCGTGGTGCAGTGTCAGAACGACCGCTCCCAGCACAAGAACAAGGCCACCGCCATGAAACAGCTGAAAGCGAAGCTCTACGAGCTGGAGCTGCAGAAGCGTCGGGCGGAGGCGGATGCGCTGGAGGATTCCAAGGCCGACGTCGGCTGGGGCAGCCAGATCCGTTCCTACGTGCTGGACCAGTCCCGTATCAAGGACCTGCGCACGGGGGTCGAGACCGGCAACACCCAGGCGGTGCTGGACGGCGACCTGGACGAGTTCATCGAGGCGAGCCTGAAGCAGGGCCTCTAGCAGAGCCTCCGGCAGAGCAATTGAGGGAAGAGCATTGAGTCAGGACAAGCCCGCGGAATCCGAGAACAAGCTGATCGCCGAGCGCCGGCGCAAACTCGCCGAGCTGCGCGGGGCGGGCGGCGCCTACCCGAACGACTTCCGCCGCGATGCGCTGGCGGCCGAGCTGCATGCCGCCTGGGACCAGGAGGACGGCGAGGCGCTGGAGGAGCGCGGCATCCGGGTCTCCGTCGCCGGCCGCATGATGGCCAAGCGCGTGATGGGCAAGGCGAGCTTCGCGAAGCTGCAGGACCGCAGCGGACAGATCCAGCTCTACGTCCAGCGCGATGCGCTGCCGGAGGGTCTGTACAAGCAATTCAAGGGCTGGGATCTCGGCGATATCCTGGCCGCGGAGGGCACGCTGTTCAGGACGCGCACCGGCGAGCTCAGCGTCAAGGTCGACGTCCTGCGGCTACTGGTCAAGGCGCTGCGTCCGCTGCCCGAGAAGTGGCACGGTCTGACCGATCAGGAGACCCGCTACCGGCAGCGCTATGTCGATCTCATCATCAACGAGGAGAGCCGGCGTGTATTCACCACGCGCTCGGAGGTCGTGTCCTTGATCCGCGCCTTCATGGACGAGCGGCAATTCCTCGAGGTCGAGACGCCGATGATGCAGACGCTGCCGGGCGGCGCGCTGGCGCGCCCCTTCGTGACCCATCACAACGCGCTGGACATGCAGCTGTATCTGCGCATCGCGCCGGAGCTGTTCCTGAAGCGGCTGGTAGTCGGCGGTTTCGAGCGCGTCTACGAGATCAACCGCAACTTCCGTAACGAGGGCATCTCCACCCAGCACAATCCGGAGTTCACGATGCTGGAGCTCTACTGCGCCTATGCGGATCACCGGGATCTGATGGAGCTGGTGGAGAGCCTGATGCGCGGCGTGTGCGAGGAGGTCGCCGGCGGCACTGCCGTCGAGTACCAGGGCAGCACGTACGACTTCGCGCCCGCCTTCCGCCGGGTCACCGTCGAGCAGTCGATACTCGACGCCAACCCTGGGCTGGAGCCTTCCCGTGTGCGGGATCGGGAGCACCTCGCCGAAGTGGCGGAATCCCTCGGTATCCCCCTGCTGCCCGGCTACGGGCCCGGCAAGCTGCAGATCGAGATCTTCGAGAAGACCGTGGAGGACACGCTGGATCAGCCCACCTTCGTGACCGCCTATCCCGTGGAGGTGTCGCCGCTGTCCCGGCGCAACGACGACGATCCCTTCGTCGCGGACCGGTTCGAGTTCTTCGTGGCCGGGCGGGAGATCGCCAACGGCTTCTCCGAGCTGAACGACCCCGAGGACCAGGCGGAACGCTTTCGTGCCCAGGTGGAGAACCGCAGCGCGGGCGACGAGGAGGCCATGTCCTACGACGAGGACTACATCCGCGCGCTGGAATACGGCATGCCGCCCTGCGCCGGCCTCGGCGTCGGCATCGACCGGCTGGTCATGTTGCTGACCGACTCACCGTCGATCCGCGACGTGCTGCTGTTCCCCTACATGCGGCCGGAACATGGCCAGGAATCCGGTCAGCCCGGGGATGGCGAGTACGGCTCTCAGCCGGACTCGAGTTCCGGCACGGAGTAGGGCAGCGAGCCGGCGGCGGCCGGCGTGCCGTCCTCCAGGCGCAACTCGCCGCCGAGTTGTTTGATGGAGACCACCGCGAGGAATTCACTGCCGCCGTCGGCCGACGCGGCCCGCACGACGGTGCCGGCCGCGCCGCCGGCCTCGTCCAGCAGTCTTGCACCCGGCGCGGGCGGCTGCGCCCCCGCGCCGAAAAGCAGCATGCGTCGCGAGGGCCGGCCGAGGTTCTCCGTGCGTGCGACCACTTCCTGCCCCGTGTAGCAGCCCTTCCGGAAGCTGATCGCGTCCAGCAGGTCCAGGTTCAGCATGTGCGGCGTGAAGGACTCGGCCGTCTCCGGATACAGCGCGGGGCGCCCGGCGCGGATGGCCGCACGGCGCCAGGCTTCGGCCGGGAGCAGGGTATCGCCGAGGCCCTCGAGATGATCGGCCGCCGTGCAGATCTCCATCACACGCGGCTCGGTGCCCGGGAGCAGCCGCATGGCCAGCACGGGTTCGCCCTCGGGCAGTTGCATGCCGCCCGGTCCGGAGTCGACGGCGACGAGTTGCGTTGCCGGCTCCGGCTCGATCTCCACGTCGGCGCGGAGTCTATAGCGGAGCAGCCGCTGGCTGAAGTCGTCCGCCTGCCATGCGGGCAGAAAGAGCAGCACGCGATCGCGACTGTGCACGAGGGTGAGCAGGGCGATCACACGCCCCTTCGGGTTGCACCAGGCGGCGGTCAGGATGCGGTCGGCGTCGAGCCGCCCGAGGTCCTGGGTGAGCTGTCCCTGCAGGAAATCGATCCGGTCCGCGCCGGTCACCGCGAGGCATACCGGGGCGTCGCTGACGGGGTCTGACGGTTCGCTCAATTCGCCTCCTCGTCGGTCCTGCCGGGGCACTCCGGGCGCCGCTGCAGGGGCCGGATTTCAAGGGTTTGACTCAGTTCGGGCGGGTGCAACGAATGATCGCCTCTGGCATACTTCGAACATGTCCAGGCAGCCGCCCGAAACCTCCCCGGAGAGCAACGACGGAGCCCGCGAAGACGCTGGCGACGCGCCGCTCCCGGGTGACGACGCGCCGAAAGAGATCGGCGGCCGTCAGGGGCCCGATCCTACGCGTTACGGAGACTGGGAGAAAGGCGGCCGTTGCATAGACTTCTGAGGTGCCGCCGGGCCAGCGGGCCTGAAAGGTGTCATCGGGCCGCCGGGCCCGGGGCGCCGGCAACACCCGCCGTGAACAGGCCGTCATCCGGGACCGGATGACGCGGCCGCGCGGGCGTGCCCTGCCTGCCCTGGGATGACGGGGCCGCTAGGGCGTGCCCCGGGCGCACGACAGAGGTTCGACGCCGGCATCGGAAACAGCTTCGTCAGACGAAAAAGAGGGACATGGACAACACCAACAGGCCACTGTCACCGCACATCGGTGTCTATCGCTGGCGCATCACATCCACGCTTTCCATCCTGCATCGGGGCACGGGTGTGGCGCTGTCTCTCTCCACCCTGCTGCTGGCCGCCTGGCTGCTGGCCGCCGCCTCCGGCGACGCAGCGTACCAGGCCGTCGCCGGTTTCATCGGCTCGCCGCCGGGGCTGCTGATACTGCTCGGCGGCAGCTACGCCTTCTTCTTCCATCTCGCCAACGGCATCCGGCATCTGTTCTGGGATGCCGGCATGGGCTTCGAGATGGAGCAGGCGAGGGCATCGGGATGGACCGCGGTCGGGGCCAGCGTGGTGGCGACGGCGGTCCTGTGGGCCGTCATCCTGGCGTCGGGCAGCTAGAGGGAGTGCGGACATGACCATCAAGACTCCCATGGCCCGTGCGCTCGGGCTCGGATCCGCCAAATCCGGCACGGAACACTGGTGGATGCAGCGGGTCACCGCGGTGGCGCTGGTGCCGCTGACCCTGTGGTTCGTCGTCGCAGTCCTCGGCCTGGACGGGCTGGATCGAGGTGCGGTGACTGCCTGGATCGCCCAGCCGGTCACGGCGGTCCTGCTGCTGCTGCTGGTCGCGACCCTCACCTACCACTCGTTCCTCGGCACCCAGGTGGTGATCGAGGACTACACCGGCGGCGCGACCCGCGTGATAACCCTGCTGGCAGTGCGCTTCCTGCACGTCGTGGTGGCCGTCGCGGCGCTGTTCGCCATTCTCAAGATCGCTTTCGGGACTGACACATGAGCCTGGACAAGGACTTCATCGACCACAAGTACGACGTGGTCGTCGTCGGCGCCGGCGGTGCCGGACTGCGCGCCACCTTCGGGCTGGCCGAGGCGGGGTTCACGACCGCCTGTGTGACCAAGGTGTTCCCGACCCGCAGCCACACGGTAGCTGCCCAGGGCGGTATCAGCGCGGCACTGGGCAACATGGGCGAGGACGACTGGCGCTGGCACATGTACGACACGGTGAAGGGCTCCGACTGGCTCGGCGACCAGGACGCCATCGAGTACATGTGCAAGGAGGCGCCGAACGCGGTGATCGAGCTCGAGCACTACGGCGTGCCGTTCTCCCGCACCGAGGACGGGCGCATCTACCAGCGGCCCTTCGGCGGCATGACCACCCACTTCGGCGAGGGCACGGCGCAGCGCACCTGCGCGGCGGCGGATCGCACCGGTCACGCCATGCTGCACACGCTGTACCAGCAGTCGCTGAAGCACGAGGCGGAATTCTTCATCGAGTATTTCGCCATCGACCTGATCATGGAAGACGGCGTGTGCCGGGGCGTCGTGGCACTGGATCTCTCCACCGGCCGCCTGCATCGCTTCAGCGCGCATCAGGTCATCCTCGCCACCGGCGGTTACGGCCGCGCGTATTTTTCCTGCACGTCGGCGCACACCTGCACGGGCGACGGCGGCGGCATGGTGCTGCGTGCCGGCCTGCCGGTCCAGGACATGGAGTTCGTGCAATTCCATCCCACCGGCATCTACGGCGCGGGCTGCCTCATCACCGAGGGCGTCCGGGGCGAGGGCGGTTACCTCACCAACTCGGAGGGCGAGCGCTTCATGGAGCGCTACGCACCGAATGCGAAAGACCTGGCGTCCCGTGACGTCGTCAGCCGCGCGGAGACCATCGAGATCCGCGAGGGTCGGGGCGTCGGCGCGGAGCAGGACCACTGCTACCTGCACCTGGAGCACCTCGGGCGCGAGGTGATCGAGGAGCGGCTGCCCGGCATCGCCGAGACGGCGAAGATCTTCGCCAACGTCGACGTGCTGAAGGAGCCCATCCCGGTGCTTCCCACCGTGCACTACAACATGGGCGGCATCCCGACGGACTACAAAGGCCGGGTGGTGACATCCAGGGACGGCGATCCGGACAGCGTGGTGCCCGGCCTCATGGCCGTCGGCGAGGCGGGCTGCGTGTCGGTGCACGGCGCCAACCGGCTGGGCTCGAACTCGCTGCTGGACCTGGTGGTGTTCGGCCGCGCCGCGGCACGGCATTGCGCCGAGAGCATGGACCGGGGTGCGCGCCACAAACCGCTGCGGGAGGACGCCGGCAAGACGACGGTGGAGAAGATCCGCGGCCTGCTGGAGCGCGACGGCGAGCGCCCCACCGCCGAGATCCGCCTCGAGATGCAGAAGCTCATGCAGAATCATGCGGCGGTCTTCCGCACCGGCGATCTGCTGGCCGAGGGCATCGGCAAACTGGAAGATACCTTCGGCGACTACCGCCGGGTGAGCGTGGCCGACAAGTCCATGATCTGGAACTCCGACCTGGTGGAGACGCTGGAGCTGGAGAACCTGTTGCTGAACGCGCTGGCCACCATCCATTCCGCGGCCAACCGGAAGGAGTCCCGCGGCGCCCAGGCGCGCGAGGACTACCCGGACCGCGACGACGAGAACTGGATGAAGCACACGCTGGCCTGGGTCGGCGAGGATGGCGGCGTGCAGATCGACTACCGTCCCGTGCACGGCGAGACGCTGACGGACGAGGTGCAGGCCATCCCGCCCAAGGCGCGCACTTACTGACGCGGGCGAGCATACCCGCACAGGGCAACACCAAGAGGAATCGGCAGACGTGGCAGAATTTCGACTCCCGGAGAACTCACGGATAGGGAAGGGCCGCCATTTCCCCGCAGCGGACGGCGCGAAGAACGTGCGCCGGTTCGTGGTCTATCGCTACGACCCGGACAGCGGCGAGAATCCGCGCATGGACACCTACGAGGTGGACATGGACGAGTGCGGTCCGATGGTTCTCGACGCGCTGATCAAGATCAAGAACGAGATCGACCCCACTCTCACCTTCCGCCGCTCCTGCCGGGAGGGCATCTGCGGTTCCTGCGCGATGAATATCGACGGCGGCAACCAGCTTGCCTGCATCACCGCCAACGAGGACGTGGGGGGCGATATCAAGGTCTACCCGCTGCCGCACCTGCCGGTGGTGAAGGACCTGGTGGGCGATCTCACGAACTTCTACGCCCAGTACGCCTCCATCAAACCCTGGCTGCAGACCCGCACACCGGCACCGCCGGACCGCGAGCGGCTGCAGTCGAAGGAGGACCAGGAGAAGATCAACAGCCCGTCCGCCTGCATCCTTTGCGCCTGCTGCTCGACCAGCTGCCCCAGCTACTGGTGGAACGGCGACCGTTATCTCGGTCCGGCCACGCTGCTGGCCGCCTATCGCTGGCTCGTGGACAGCCGCGACGAGGCCACGGGGGAGCGCCTGGACGCGCTCGAGGATCCGTTCCGCCTGTACCGGTGCCACACCATCATGAACTGCACCCAGACCTGCCCGAAGGGCCTGAATCCGGCGAAGGCCATCGCCGAGACGAAGAAGATGCTGGCAGAGCGCCGGCTCTGAGGTCCGCGCGGGCATGACCGATTCCGCAGCGCCGCCGGGGCGGCTGCGCTGGCTGTGCCGGCGCGGCATGCGCGAGCTCGACGTCCTCCTGACCGGCTTCCTCGAACAGGAGTATCCGCAGCTGGAAGAGCCCCTAAAGGCGGATTTCGCGGCATTACTGGAGTCGCAGGACCCGCAGATATGGGCTTACCTTCTCGGCAGAGCCGAACCGGAGCCCGGGTTTGCCGACATCATCCGCCGCATTCGCGATTTCTCTGCCCGTTGACCGCTCGCACGGGCGCTGGCTGCACGGCTACGTCGCGGCGGTTTCGCTGCTGACGGCGGCCGCGCTGGGCGCGGTCGGGTCGGGCCCCGCTCGCCTGGCCGCCGTCCTGCCGCTGGCGGCCGGGCTGATATGCCAGCGCCGTCTCGCCGTCTGCGCTCCGCTGCCCCAATCCGTGAGCTACGATCCGGCTGCCGGCTGGTCGCTGAACACCGGCGAGGAGGAGGTGGCCGTGAGGCTGTCGCCCGGGAGCTGGTTCGGCCGCAGCGTGGCGCTGGCCGCCTTCCGCGGCGGCGGCGGGCGGCGCTGGCTGGTGCCGCTGCGCCGGCCGCGGTCGGAAGGCGGGGCGGACTGGCGCCGCCTGCGCATCCTGTGGCGCACGCGGCGCGGCGCTTTGGTTGGAATCTCGCCCAACTGCTAGAATTGACGGTGTCGTCCAGGCGTCTTTCATCAGGTCCGGCATGCGCTGCCACCCGCCGCGCTGTCGGGACGCCGCGTGAGGCGCATCACAAACAAGGATTTTCCTCCTCTCCGATGCCTTATCCCGAGAACTTTCCAGACGGCTCCCTGTCTACTGCGTTGGCAGTGCGCGATACCGTCCTGCGTGAGTCCGACCGATGAGCGCGAAACGGAGCGACGCCGCACTGGTTAAGCGGGTACAACAGGGGGACAAGCAGGCTTTCAACCTGCTCGTGCTCAAGTACCAGACCAAGATCGTGAACCTGGTAATGCGCTATGTGCGGGACCCCGACGAGGCCAACGACGTGGCCCAGGAGGCATTCCTCAAGGCCTATCGTGCCCTGCCCCGGTTCCGCGGCGACAGCGCCTTCTACACGTGGCTGTACCGAATCGCCGTCAACACGGCCAAGAACTACCTGGTGGCGGCGAAACGCCGGCCGGTGGAATACGATCTGGATCTCCAGGACCCGGAACAATACGACATGCAGGCCCGTCTGAAGGACATCGACAGTCCGGAAAGCGTCATCATGAAGGACGAAGTGCAGCAGACCATCGACGAGGCGATTCAGGACCTCCCGGAGGATCTGCGCACGGCGATCATCCTGCGCGAGTTGGAAGGCATGACCTACGAGGAGATCGCGGAGACGATGGAGTGCCCGGTGGGTACCGTGCGCTCGCGCATCTTCAGGGCGAGGGAAGCCATCAGTAAACGGATCGAGCCGCTCCTCGCATGAGGGGCGCTGTCCGCTAGACGAAATGGGTAGACGAAATCGGTAGACGAGATCGGCAGACGAGATCGATGTGACATGAACGACAAGCCAAGAGACCAGATGTCGGCCTTCCTGGACGACGAACTGCCCGACGGAGAAGCGGAGCTGTTGTTGCGGCGGCTGCAGGGCGACGAGGAACTGCGCCGCGTCGCCGGGCGCTACCTGCTGATAGGCCAGGCGCTGCGCGGCGAGCGCCGCGCGGGCACCGACGTGGCCGCGAGGATCGCGGCCGCTCTCGACGACGAGACGGCCTACGGCGCTGCCGCCACTGCGCCGGTCCGTTCCCGCTGGCTGCGCCCGGCTGCCGGCATGGCGGTGGCCGCCACCGTGGCGGTGGTCGCGCTGATGGGGCTGCAGAACACCGGCGAGGTGGCCGGGCCCGAGGCGGTCACGGCGGAGAGCGCCGAGGAAGCAGCGCTCCCGGCGCCGCTGGAGGGCACTGCCGAGGGCTACGCCTACACCGTTCCGGCGGACGCGCCCATGACCGCCCGGCCGGTCAGTGCCGTGCCGGCGCGGCTGACCAACTACATGATCAGCCACGGCGAACGGGCTGGTACACTGATGCGCAACGGGATGCACAGCCGCATCGTCACGCAGCCGAACGGGCCCTTGGTATACGCCACGGAAACCTCCACGGAGACCTCCACGCAAGACTCCACCGTGACTCCTGAAGACGGACGGACGGGGGCGGCAGAGAACGCGGCGGATGATGCGGCCCGGTAACGCAGTCATGCGCGGCGGCAGCTTCTTCGCCGGCTTCGCCGCAGCGGCGCTGTGCGGCACCGCGCTGGCGGCGGAGCCCTCACCCATGGAATGGCTGCAGCGCATGGCGGTGGCCGTCGAGCAGGCCAACTACAGCGGCACCGTCGTGCGGGTGCACAACGGCCAGGTGCAGACACTGCGCGTCGTCCATCGCTACGAGGACGGCAAGGTGAGCGAGAAGCTCGAATCCCTGGACGGCGCCGGCCGTGAGATCATCCGGGCCGGCGACGAGGTGCACTGCATCCTGCCCGAGAGCCGCATGGTGCTGGTGGAGCAGCAGATCAACCAGGAAGGCCTGTTCGGCCGCCTCGCCGTGCAGCCGGCGGCGCTTTCCCGCAGCTACGACCTCACCATCGAGGACTACGAGCGGGTGGTGGGCCGCCCGTCCGTGCAACTGGCCATCCGCCCCCGCGATCATTTCCGCTTCGGCCACCGTCTCTGGC
>CAYQZN010000080.1:0-10981 GCA_964421805.1 uncultured Woeseiaceae bacterium | reverse complement strand
ACGGTGACGGCTACTCGGACTTCGACGAGCTCATCACCAACGGTTTCGATCCCGCCGTGAACAACTTCGTCTTCAATCCCCGGATCGCCGACGTCCCGGTTGTGCTCATCCGTATACAGGAGACCCCGGTCATCGGCTGGAACTACGTCGAGGGGACGGCGCAGGGCACGACGACGAGCACCAGCCGTTCCCAGGCGCAGACCAACTCGACATCGACCTCCTACGGCGCGAGCACGACGATCGGCGTGGAGGCAACGACCACGGCGACCGTCGGTGCGAGCCTCTCCGGGCCTTCTGCCGAGGTCAGCCAGTCCGTCTCGGTGTCAGCATCCGCGACAGTCAGCTTCGACCAGACCAACACCAGTGAGAACCGGACGGCCTGGGAGGAGATGCAGGCGAACAACGTCGAGACGACTACGGACACCGAGAGCGGCTTCATGCGCTTCGGCGTGCGCATCGAGAACGGCGGTCATCTCACCTTCCGCATCGAGAGCCTGTCGCTCGCCTCGACCCGCACCAGCGAGGGCAGGGATCCCTTCACCCCGACGGGCACCCTGAATCTCGACGGCACGCAGTCGTTCCCCGCCACGAGCATCAGCCAGGGCAACGAGACGCCGTTGCTGACCTTCGAGCAGAACGACATCGACCTCGGCACGGTCAGGAGTCTCCTCAACAACACCCGCTCGATCCAGGTCGAGCCCCTGTACGAGATCGTCGATCGCAACGGACTGCCTTTCCCATTCCAGGAGCAGGACATCGCGAACAACACGGCCAAGGTCGTGATCGACTATGGCCCGTACCGGGAGACCGAGTTCTACCAGGTGGCGACGAATACCGTCCCGAACTCTCCGGGCCAGACACTGGAAACGCTGCTGGACGAATTCCTGCGCGTGCCCGTCACTACCGACGGTTCCGGACTCGAGAGCGTGCGCGGCGAGCAGTCGGCGGCCGGTCGCTGGGTGGTCACCCGCAACCGCAAACGCGACACGGACACCGAGACCGCCATCTTCGACCCCGAGGACGCGAACTACGCCCTGGCAGACATCGGCGTGCGGGCGCGGGACGAGGTGCTGCTGGTACTGCTCGAGGATGCCGACGGCGATAACATCGGTTTCCGCGAAGAGCGGGTGCACGGCACCGACCCCGGGAACCCCGACAGCGATAATGACGGTCTCAGCGACTTCGATGAGATCCGGGACACCTGGACCGTCACGGCCATCAATCAGAACGACCCGAACCGCTATCCCGCCGAGGTCTCCTCGTCACCGATCTCCGCGGACTATGACGGTGATCTGGTCCAGGACGCCTTCGAGCGCGACCGCGGTCTCGACCCCTACAACCGGGACACCGACGGCGACGGTATCGACGACGGCAGCGACACCGACAACGGCAATCTGCCGCTGGTCAATAACTCGGTGCTGTCAGTCGGGCAGGCGCCCTTCGTCGACGGCGACACGGAATACACGCTCGCACTGGCCGGTTCCGTCGCCGCGAGGGCACCGAATGTGCCCGCCCGTGTCGACATCGACTGGAAGTCGGACGGCACCGACGTGACTTCGTTCGAGACCCAGAGCGGCGGCAATCCGAGCCTGGATATCAGCAGTCGTTTCCGCTACGACGGCGCCGGGCAGTGGACCGTGACCCTGGAGGCTGCCGACGACGCCTCGCCGGCCAGCACCCTGAGGGAAACCGCGATGGTGGTGTTCACCGATCCGACCCGCCCCGAGGACGTCTACGGCTATTCGAGCCGATGGTACACGGATCGCCATGTGCGCGAAGTCGTCGACATCGACGAAGACGGCTATGCGGACATCGTCGGCATCTCGAACAGCAATACCAGTGTCGCGCTGGGCTCGCCGAGTGGATTCGCACCGCGCGCGCAATGGTCGCTGGGCAATTGGCATTACGGCATCTTCGACAACGTGGAGGCCGAGCCGAGGCTGTTCGCGAACCTGGACGGTATCGAGGGCCTGGAGATCGTAGGTGTCGACGTCACGGACAGCGGCACCGTCGTCCGCTACGGCCTGAACAGCGGCTCGGCCTTCGAGGCGCCGGTGGTATGGATCGCCGACCTGCCATGGACGGAAGCAACGGACACCGCCTACGTGGCCGACGTCGACAACAATGGCTTCCCGGACTTCGTGCATGCCCGCGCGGATACCGATGCAGTCCATGCCTACACGAGCAACGGCTCGAGCCTGCAGCTGACCGAGCGCACGCCGGTGTCCCTGCCGGCGGGCGAGGTCATCGATCGGGCTGTCCACCCGCTCGCGGTCGTCGACCTCGACGGTGATCGTTGCGCCGATATTGTCTACTTCGGCAAGACGGACACCTGGGTGGCGCAGTCCGAGTGCAACGGTACATTCGCGGACTTCACGGTACTCACCGGCAACTTCGGCCGTGACGACGACGGCGGCTGGACCGTGGAGCGGCACAAGCGCTGGGTGGACGACGTGACCAACGACGGGCTGCCGGACATCGTGGCCATCGGCCAGGACCGTGTACTCGTGCTGGTCAACCGGTCCGCGGCGGGCAACATCGCCTTCGGCGAACCCCGGGAGTTCGGGGACGACTTCATCGCCGGCCAGGGCTGGGCGGACGACAAGGTCGCCGGATCGACGACCTGGCTCAATATCCACCCGCGTTACCTGGCGGACGTGAACAACGACGGTTACAAGGACCTCGTCGGATACGGGAGCGCCGGCGCCGCCATCGGGATCAATCGTCTCGGCATCGACGGCACACCGGCTTTCGCGCCGGTGCGAGTCGTCGCCTCGGACTTCGCCATCGGCGCTAAGGACGACAACGACGAGTTCCGCTGGTTCGGTGAGGATGGCACCTCCTGCGAGTTCGTCTCACCCTGCCGGGAGTACTTCCCGCGGACTGTGGGCGACGTCGACGGCGACGGCCGGGCCGACCTCATCGGCTTCGACCGTGCCGGCATCGTATTCCAGCCCATGCCCTACGTAACCCAGTTCGAGTGACGACGGACCGGCACTCTCGTGCCCGGGCGGCTGCACGGCCGCCCGGGCTTTTTCACGGCACCGGCGACAGGGAGCGATATCGTGCCCCAGAGCCGACTCAGGCAGCTGTTCGACAGCGCGCTGGCTGTCGACGAGCAGGAGCGGGCAGAGTGGCTGGACCAGGCATGCGGTGAGGACGCGGAGCTGCGCGAACTGATCGGCACCCTCCTCGAGGCGGCCGGCGACGAGCGGGAGATCATCCGCTCGGCCATCGACCATACGGTGCAATCGCTGCTGAACGAAGCGGACGGCGCGACCGGCGACAGCGGACGCTACCGCATACTCGCCGGCTGGATCGAGCGCCTCAGGAGCTAGCCCAGCGCCTTCCTGACCCAGGCACGCGCAAAGCGCACGTCCTCGTAGGCCGTGCTCTGCGAGACCTCCAGGGCCTCGGCCGCTTCCTCGACGGAGAGTCCGCCGAAGTAGACCAGTTCCAGCGCCTTCGCGGACCGGGGATCCGAATCCGCCAGCGAAGTCAGCGCTTCGTCCAGCGCGATGATCGGCAGCACTGACGCCGCATCGTCCAGGCTGGCCGCACCGGTCAGGGTGACGTTCGCCGCACCCTCGCCGCGCTTCTCCCGATTGGCGCCGCGGGCATGGTCGACCAACACGCGGCGCATCATCCGTGCCGCGACAACGAAGAAATGCCTGCGGTCCTGGTAGTCGATCTCGCTGCCCGCGATACGCATGAAGGCCTCGTTCACCAGCGCGGTGGCCTGCAGCGTGTGATTGCCCCGCTCGGAGCGCATGTAACTGCCGGCCAACCGGCGCAGCTCGTCATAGACGAACGGTGCCAGCCGGTCCAGCGCACTGTCGTCGCCGCCGCGCCAGGCCTGCAGCAGGCCGGTGATTTCCTCGGAAGCACTCATGCTGTCGCCAGCATAGGTCAAGCGCGGGCGCCGGGCTACTGGTCCGCCGTCAGCGCCCGATAGCGCTCCGCGGCATCGCTCTCGCCGCGGGCGTCCAGGAATTCCACGAGATAGCGCGCGGTCTGCGCGACGAGCTGATGCTCATCGCCGTACAGTTCGACCTGGGCCGCGACAGCGCCGGTGAGGAGTTTCCGTGCCTCGTCATCCTGACCGAGCCGGCCGAGCGCCCGGCCCAGGATGCTGCGGCCGAGCGCTTCGATGTGGCGCTCGTGATCGGGATATTCGCGCATCCGCTCCAGCGTCTCGCGGGCTTGCCGCGCAGCGCCCTGCACGTCTCCCGTCTCGAAAGAGGACTCGGAATACCCGATCTCCGCAGCGGCGAGGAACGGATGATAGTCGCCGTAGGCGGTCCGGTAGGTCGGGATAGCCTCATCCAGAAGCGCGAGCGCGGCCGCGTGGTCGCCCTGGAGCTGGCGCATCCGGGCCTTGTTGACCAGGTGCCACGCATAGAACGGGTGATCCGTACCGTAAAGCTTCTCCGCCACGTCCCTGGCCTCGTCAAGCGCCTTGTTGGCCTCCTCGAAGCGCCCCAGCTGACCCAGCACCCGGCCGAGTGAGGAGAGCTGCACTTCGTAGTCCTCACTGTCCTCGCCGAGGACGCGACGCGTGTGTTCTACGGCCCGCTCCATGTATGACAGCGCCTCTTCCAGGTCACCTCGACCACGCAGAACGACGCCGATGTTGTTCAACAGGGCGCCTACCAGCGGGTGGTCGCGCTCGCCGCGCTCCTCCAGCAGGTCGAGCGCGCGGCCATAATGTTCGATCGCTCCGTCGATATCCTCGAGGGACTCGTTGATGTTGCCGATCTGGTTCAGCACGTTCACCCGGAAACGGCGGTCGTTGTGGCCCGGCGGCAAATCCTCGAGTATCGCGAGCGCCGCCTGGAATTCCTCCAGCGCGCCGAGCTGATCGCCTTTGTAGCGCAGTGCCGTGCCGATGGCGTTGCGCGTGGACGCCACTTCGTGGGATGCCGGTCCCAGGGTTTCGATCTGTGCCTGCAGCACCTCGCGGAGCAGGGCGATCGAGTCGTCGACGTCGTTGCCGGCCAGCCGCGCGAAATCCGCGTAATTCCGCTTCGAAGCGAGCGTCTCGACGTGCCGGTCGCCGAGCGCTTCACGGCGGATGTTCCACGCCTCCCGCGACAGCGCCGCAGCCTCGTCGTTCAGACTGAGCGCGTTGTAGGTGTCTGCGATGCGCTGCATCAGCCGGGCCCGCTCGACCGGCTGCCCGGCCAGTTCGGTGCGTATGCGTGCAGCACCCGCATCGAGCACGTCGCGCACCGTGACGTCCGCACCGGCGCTCTGGAAGCGGTCGGCGCCGGCAAACAGATCGGTGAGGAACTCCGTCACCTGCTCCGCTCGTGCGCGGGCGGCTTCGGCCGCATCGCGCTCCGCGACGATACGGTCGACGAACAGGGCGCTGAGAGTCACGACACCGGCGATGACGCCCGCTGCGGCCAGTAGCGGCATCCGGCGCCGCTTGACGAACTTCGACGTGCGGTACTGCCAGGTGTCCGGCCGAGCCAGAACCGGCTCATCACGCAGGTAGCGCTCGATGTCCTCGACCAGCTCGGCGACCGAGGCGTAGCGGCGCTCGACCTCGGCGCGCAGGCCCTTCAGTACGATGTTGTCCAGATCGCCCTTGAGCTCCCGGCCGGCCTCGCGGCCGTCATCGACACCGTCATTCGCGGTCCGGGTGGCTGCCACGCTCGGCGGCTGGCGGTCGCCGTCGCAGATGGCGAAATGCAGGGCCGCAGGGTCGCCGGCCGTCGCCTCGTAGGGATTCTCGCCGGCGAGCAGTTCGTAGAGCAGGACGGACAGCGAGTAGACGTCCGTCGAGATCGTCAGCGCTTCGCCCTTCAACTGTTCCGGGCTCGCGTAGCGGGGCGTGAGCGCCCGGTGCTCGGTCACCGTCGCTGCCGCTGCGCTGCTCTCGCCGTCGAACAGCCGGGCCACACCGAAGTCGAGCACCTTCGGTTCGCCTTCACCGTCCACGAGCACGTTGGCGGGCTTGATGTCGCGGTGCACGACCAGGTTCCGATGGGCGTAGTCGATGGCTGCGCAGACCTTGCGGAACAGCGTCAGTCGCGCAGGCAGATCCAGACGCCGCTCCCGGCAGTACTCGTCGATTCGCAGCCCGTCGACGTATTCCATGGCCAGCCAGGGTTCGCCGTCGGCGGTGGTACCACCATCGATCAGACGCGCGATGTTCGGATGCTGTAGCCGCGCCAGGATC
Organism: uncultured Woeseiaceae bacterium; assembly: GCA_964421805.1. Lineage (GTDB taxonomy): Bacteria > Pseudomonadota > Gammaproteobacteria > Steroidobacterales > Woeseiaceae > Lentisalinibacter. Next base: position 4,794 of record CAYQZN010000080.1, on the reverse strand, counting down.
CGCCTTTCGTCGTCGAAGCGCCGCAGAGCCAGTGGTGACATCAACGCCGCGTTGACGAGTTTCACCGCCGCATGCTGTTCGTAGGCGCCGTCGGCACGCTCGGCCAGATACACCGCGCCCATGCCGCCCCGGGCGATCAGACGCGTCAGCCGCCAGGGGCCGAAAACCCGACCGATGCTGGAGGCGGGCGGCGACTTCAGCAGATCCGAAGCCACCTGCCCGATCGCCCGCTGCACGGAATCATCGGTCTCGTCGTGCCCTTCGAACAGCAATTCGAGTTCCGCGCGCAGTTCCTCGTCACCGCCACAAGCGGCATCCAGCCTCGCGGCACGCTCTTCGGAGGGCAGGCCGGTAAGCTCACTGAAGATCCGCTTTATGCGCTGGAAGCGATCGGCAGCCAAGTCGTCATCCCGGTAGCGTTGTCAGTCCCTGCGGAGAGTAGCCGAATCCGCGGCGCAGTGCGCCGGTCCGTGGGGAATCCGGGACGGTACTCATTGCGCAGCTCACGCAACACCGGCCCGCGCATGCAGGCGGCCCAGCGTGTCCCCGGCCTGTTCGAGCAACCACTCCCGAAACCGGTCCACCGAGCCACGCCGCAAGCGATCCGGCCGGAACCCGACACGGTACTCGTTGCGCGTCCAATCCCCTTTGCCGATATCGAACGGCAGCGAGAGACTGCCCGCCTCCACTTCGGACAGCACCAGCGACAGGCCGCAAATCATCAGCCCGGCGTTGGCGTAGACCGCTTCCAGCGCATGCTGAACCCGCTTGTAGCGAATGCCACGATCCGGCGCCGTGCGGCGATGGCCGTACTGCCGAATCCATTCCTTCCACCCGATCTCGCCGGCATCCACGGTGTAGCGGTCCAGGTGCAGCAGCGGAAAACCCTCCAGCCGGCTCTCTTCCGGAAGCTTCGAGATGCGCTCCATGTTGCCCGGCGAGCTCACCGGCACAAGGTAATCATGAAACAGGGTTTGCTCTTCTTCCCCTCCCCGGCTGCGGCCGAACCAGATTTCGCAGTCGGTGTCGCCCAGTCGCACCGGCACGTCGCCGATGCCGTTCAGGCAGAACAGCGAATTGGGGTTCTCGGCCTTGAACGCCTCGAGACGCGGACGCAGCCATAGCTCGGCCAGGTCCGGGTCGGCGGTGATGTGGATCTCCTCGACCCGCTGGAAGTCGAGGATCTGCGAGACCGTTTCCAGCTCGCGGAAGGCCGCGCCGAGGTGCGCCATGGCCGCTTCCAGTTCGCGCGTGGGCCGCAGCCCGGAGCGGCCGCGAACCAGCAGGTCATAGCCCAGGTAGTCTTCCAGGGCACGGATACGCTGGCCGACGGCAGCCGGCGAAATGGCCAGTTCCTGCGCCGCGGCCTTCATGGCGCCGGTGCGTAGCGCCAGCTCCAGGGCCTGCAATGCTCTGAGATGAGTCGTCCCGGGCATCGCCCCATGATAAAGATCAGCTTTATCAATAGGAAGAATATTTACATTGATCGTCCGGCCGGATCGGAGAAAAATACGTCCCACACACACCGGGGGAGCAGAACCGTGGAACAACTGAAGCGATACATCATCGAGCGCGAGATTCCGGGCGTCGGAGCCATGTCGACCACCGAGCTCTGCGGCGCCGCCCGCGCCTCGAATCAGGCCATCGATCAACTGGGCAAGGACATCCAGTGGCAGCACAGCTACGTGGGCGGGGACAAGACCTACTGCGTGTACCTGGCGAAGGACGAGGACACGGTGCGCAAGCATGCCGAGCTGAGCGGGATTCCGGTGGCCAGCATCACCGAGGTGCCGCAGATCATCGATCCGTTGACGGCGAATAACTGACGGGCATCCGGCGAACGGCCCGGCACCGGATCACCCGGCGGGCCGCGCCGCCTCGTCGCAGAGATCCCCGATGACGTGGGCCGCCTCCCGGCCGCTGCCCCAGCGATGCAGGTGGCCGTCGGAGTAGTAGTAGTAGATGACGCCGTTCGGGAACATGGCCACGGCGATGCCGCCGAAACCGGACATGAACGGCACCCACACCGGACGCCCGCAGTCGAAATCGGGGCCGGCATCGTAAGCCCAGAACCCGTTGTTGTAACGGAGGCGGGCATCCCCGGCCTCGAGCCCGCGGTCGCCGGGGCGCCGCTGCAGCGCAGCGTCCAGCAGTGTGCGGTCCAGCACCTGCGTGCCGCCGATCCGGCCGTCGCCCTCCATGAGCCAGCGGGCAGCGCGCAGCACGTCGTCCGCCTCGTAGGTCAGACCGTAGCCGGCGAACGGCTGCGCCGCGCGGTCGTAGGTGCGCTTCGTCCTATCCAACAGCGGGCCCAGCCGCAGCGGGCGCCAGACGGAGTCGACGAGGAGCTCCCGGTAGACGTCGGCCCGCCCTCCCCGGTCGAGCCGGCGCTGCATCGCCGTGCCGACCAGGTACGTATCGGAGGTGTGATAGACGAAACGCGTACCCGGCTCGGCGCGACGGGCGAACAGGCCGCAGGCCAGGCGGAGCTTCTCCGCGTGGCTGTCGGAGAAGATGAAGTCCAGGTGGCCCGCGGCATCCTCGTCCTCGTACGGCCGGACCGATTCGTAATTACCCGTGGCCATGTCGAGCGCGTTCTCGAGCGTGACGTCGCCCCAGCGTTCGGCGTCGCAGGCCTCGATCAGCGAGGCGATCGGCACCTGTGACGCTCCGGGACTCATTTGTTCGAGGCGCATCAGCCCGACACCCGCGAACAGGGACTTGGCGGTGGAATAGGAGGGCAGCGGCAGACTCGTGCAATAAGGGTAGGGCCCGTTGCGCGTGGGGCAACCGCTGCGGTAGTGGATGCCGTCGGCAACCACGCCCAGCACCGTGAGGTCGTCCTGCTCCAGGCCGTCGGCATAACCGAGCGACGCGGGGTCCACGCCCGGATAGTCCTCGGCCAGGGCGGCGAGCGGGCGCACCGGCAGGCGCGCGGCCTCGTGGCGGCGGAACCGGGCAATCTGCGCCTCCGCCGGCGCCCCGACCTCGGCCGTTTCGAAGTCGCCGTCGATGACGCCCCAGGCGTCGAAACGGAGATAGGCACAGGTCTCGCTGACGATCTGCCACGCGGCCCGGGAGACCCGCCCGGCATCGCCGAACAGCCAGGTCATGACGCCGTAGTGGGTGCAGTTCGCGGCGCGCTCCTGCAGCGCGAACGGTACCGAGGCCCGGCTCCAGCCGCCGTCGCCCGGTTCCTGCCAGGCCCGGCCCGGCTGCAGGATCAGCTCCCAGTAGGGATGGTCGGTGCGCTGCACGCCGCGGGTCTGCGGCACCAGGTCGCTGCCGTCCTGCACGTAACCGAGGTCGAAGCGCGGCAGCGAACGCAGCGCCCCGCCCACGGCGGCCGCCCGGTCGAACTCGTCCTGCAACAGCCGGAAGCCGTCGGCCGACGTCGTCTGCGGACGGAGCACGCCGGAGAATCGGTGCCGGGGCGGCGACGCCTCGGGTGGCGGCGTGTACTCGGCCATCGGCACCGGCTCGCCGAGCGGCGCGTCCCCGAGCAGGAAGGCGGCGGACAAGACGCGTGGTTCCGTCGCGTGAGCCGTCGCCGCGAGGAGAAGGAGGAAAACCGCGTGGGGCCCGGCCGCGCTATTACTCCAGCGGCACACCGGCGGCCTCCAGCACCTCGATGAGCGGGGCGAGTTCGCGCCGATAGTCTTTCCAGCGGCCGAGCGAGGTGCGATAGACGGGCCGGCGCACCTGCGCCGTGCTCGCCGTGGTGGAGGCCTCCGGGTTGGTGTGGAACTCGAGGCAGCTGGCCTGCCAGTCGAGCCCGCAGTAATCCACGAGGCTGCGCGCGTGCGTTTCCAGGTCGTCCACCAGGTCTTCGTAGCGGACCGTATGCATGACGCCGGGCAGCACGCGCTCCCAATGCTTGATCAGGCGGTCGTAAGCCACGTAGTAACGGCCGAGTTCGGTGAGATCGTAGGAGAACGGATAGGCATCCACGAACAGCTGCTTGTAGATGGCGTAACAGGTATCCAGCGGATGGCGCCGCACACTCACGATCTTCGCATCCGGCAGGGCGAGGTGGATCAGCCCCACATAGAGGAAATTCAGCGGCATCTTGTCGATGAAGCGCGGCGTGTGGCCGGTGAACGGCCGCGTGCTCTCGATGTAGGCGCGGCCGAGCGCGGCGAAGTCGAGCTGCGTGCTCCGCCTCACCAGCTCGTCCCGGTCCTTCGGCGGCGCCGCGCCGAGGGCACTCACCCCCTGCATCATCTGCTCGGCGAAGTGGGTCAGCTCACCCGCCGCGAACACCTCGGTGTGGCTGGCGAGGATGCGCTCGACCAGCGTGGTGCCGGTGCGGGGCAGTCCGAGCACGAAGATCGCCTCGGCGTTGTCGTCGCCGGGTACGGAGCCGTCGAATCGATGCGCCGCGTATTCGCGCTCGAGTGCGGCCATGGTCTCGACGTCGCGGCCGACGTCGTAGCGCATGTACTCGCGCCGCGTATCCGCGCCCGCTTTCAGGTACCGGAACGAGCGGGCGGGCTCGCCCAGGTCTTCCAGCTCCTTGGCCAGCGCGTAGAGGATGTGCACGCGCCCGCGGGGATCGTCGATGCCCGCTTCCAGGAGTTGCGTGAGGGCTGCCACGTGGTTCTTCGCCGGCGTCTGCGCGCGGAGCTCGGAGCGGATCTTCCAGGCCTCGTAGTCCGTCGGGTCGAGGCGGACGGCCTCGTCGAAGTACGACTCCGCCGAATCGATACGGCCGAGGGAGCGCTCCAGCGCCGCCACATTGTAATGGTGCTTCGCGTGCTCCGGCTCGGCCGCCACGGCGTGGCGATAGTGGGT
>CAYQZN010000079.1:0-11155 GCA_964421805.1 uncultured Woeseiaceae bacterium | reverse complement strand
GTCAAGTATAACACCTTGTGCCCGAGTGACAAGGGGCCGCCCCCTCTCACGATCGGCGGAGGCGGCTCAGAGGTCGTTCTTGGCGGCCCGCTCGGTGGCGGGCGGACGGGGCAGCACCAGGAACTGAGCCATGTCGGCGACGATAGAGGCGGCTTCCTTCAGGAGGATGTCCGGCTCTTCCTCCTCGTCCAGCGCCTCCACGGACTCGACCGGCTCCAGGCCCAGAGCTTCGCGGCGCTCGTTTTCCCGCGCCAGGCGCTCGGCCTGCAGGCGCTCGCGCTCCTGCTTGCGCTCGTCCAGACCGAGGGACACCGTCTTGCGCTCGCGCATGTTCTGCGCGGCCTCGATGTCCTTCAGCAGGTAGTCGTAGTCCGGGTCGCTCTTCAGCCGCTCGCGGAAGTTGGTCGACAGCAGGTCGATGGTGGGATCCAGCGGCTCGCGCGCCTCGTAGCGGGTGGGCCGGATCCTGTCCCAGGGCAGCGCCGTCGCGCGCGTGCTCTCGCCGACCTCGTCCGAGTCGATCACGGAGGGCAGGGCGATGTCCGGGTCGACGCCCCGATGCTGGGTGCTGTCGCCGGTCACGCGATAGTACTTGCCGATAGTGAGGGTCAGCTGGCCGAGGCCGTCGCCGCTGCGGTCACGCTGGAAGCGGTCCAGCGCGTAGAGATTCTGCACCGAGCCCTTGCCGAAGGTACGCTGGCCGATGACCACCCCGCGCTCGTAGTCCTGGACGGCTGCGGCGAAAATCTCGGACGCCGAGGCGCTGAACCGGTTCACCAGCACGGCCAGCGGACCGTCGTAGGCCACGCCGTTCTTCCACTGATCGTCGATGACACTGATGCGCCCGGTGGAGTCGCGCAGCTGCACCACGGGTCCGCGGTCGATGAACAGGCCGGAGAGCGCCGTCGCCTCGGTCAGGTGACCGCCGCCGTTGTTGCGCAGATCGACGATCAGGCCGTCGACGCCCTCCTGTTCCAGTTCGCCGATGAGACGCTCGACGTCGCGGGTGGTGCTGGTGAAGTCCTTGTCGCCGTCGCGCTGGGCCTCGTAGTCCCGGTAGAAACTGGGCACGGTGATCACGCCCACCCGCCAGTCGCGGCCGTCGCGCGGGATGGTGACGATGTCGCTCTTCGCCGCCTGCTCTTCCAGCTTCACCTGATCGCGCACCAGCGAGAGCATCTCCTCCTCCGCGCCGGGCAGGGCGGTGCCGGGGAGTACCTGCAGGCGCACGGTGGTGCCGGCCGGCCCGCGGATCAGCTGCACGACGTCGTCCAGGCGCCAGCCGATGACGTCCACCATCTCGCCTTCCTCGCCCTGGCCGACCGCCGTGATGCGGTCCGTGGGCTCGAGCTGTCCGTCGATGGCGGCGGGACCGCCGGGGATGATGTTCATCACCGTGACGTACTCGTCCTCCATCTGCAGCGAGGCGCCGATGCCGAAGTAGGACAGGCTCATCTGGATCTGGTATTCCTCGGAGTTGCGCGGCGACAGGTAGCTCGAGTGCGGGTCCATGGTGCGGGCGTACGAGTTCATGAACGTCTCGAACACGTCGTCGCTGTTGATCTGCTCGAAGCGCTTCTGGAAACGCTCGTAGCGCTTCTCGAGGATGTCGCGCACCTCGTCCCAGGGTTTCTCGGTCAGCACGAGACTGAGGGCGTCGTTCTTCACGCGCTTGCGCCAGAGTTCGTCCAGCTCCGCCTGGCTGGCGGCCCAGGGCGCGTCCTCGCGGTCGAAGCGGAAGGTCTCCTCCAGCGAGAAGTCCGGTTCCTCGTCGAGCAGTGTCAGCGCATGGCTGATCTGACGCTCGGCACGCTCGCGGTAGACGCGGAAGATCTCGAAGGCAGGTTCCAGCGACTCGTCCCGGGAGACGGCGTCGTCGAGTTCGTCACGGTACTGCTGGAACGCGTCGATGTCGGACTGGAGGAAGTAGGAGCGGTTGCCGTCCAGGGCCTCTATGTAGGCGTCGAGGATGCGGCCGGACACCTCGTCGTCGACGGCGGTGCGGCGGTAGTGGGAGCGCTCGATGAAATCGGTGACCAGCGTCGCGATCTGCTCGTGCCGGTCCGTCGGCGCCAGCGTCGGATTGCTCTCCGGCGGGACGGCGTCGGCCGCGACGGGCACGAGGCCGCCGGCCCAGGCACCGGCCAGCACGAATGCCGTCGCAAATAAACCAGTTCTGATTCTCTTCATCATTCCAGATCCGTCCTCGATTCCGACGCAGCGGCGGCACTTGCACCCCGCCGAGGCAAGGCTAGAATGCCCCGACCCGCCAATCAAGGGCAAACGACACGCCTTCGCAACGCTCGACAAGCCCTATGCAGCCACTCACCATAATCACCGGCATCGTCCTCGGATCGGCGGCTTCGATCAGCCTCGGCCTCGCCGTGGTCATGCTGATCTTCCTCATCCTCGGGGACGAGTATCCGCGGCTCGCGTCCGAGTTCCGTCCCCTGGTGGGCAGCTTCGGGCTGTTCATGGCTATGACAGTCGTGGCGGGGGCAAGTTTCTATGCGCAGCTGAAACGCCTGTGGTGGCGGTGGCCGGCGCTGGCGCTGATGTGGGCAGACGTGCTGTTCACGGGCTGGTTCTACTGGCCCTAGCCCTGGCCCTGGTCCCGGCCCTGGCCCTGGTCGCCCCGCGCGGTCTCCTTCAGCGCTTTCTCGTGGGCCCGGGCCATACAGGCGAGCACGGCCAGCTGCAGTTCCCGGCGCATCGCGTCGGCGGGTTCCCCGCGGACGAGGCGCTCGGCCACTTCGGCCACCCGATCCGGCACTTCGTCCATGCGGTGCCAGGTGCGGTAGTCGTCCCGGCGGCGCAGTAACTCTTCGGCGAGTCCGCCCCGGCCGCTGCCGGCCGCGGCCAGTTCGTCGCGCAACTGGCCGGTGACGGTTCGCTCCAGCGCGGCTACGGCCTCCCGGAGTTCCCGGGGGAGTCCTGCCTGCGCCGTGCTCACGCTCAGAACAGCGACAGGGGCGAGCGCCGGGATCCGCCGCGCTTGCGCTCGCTGCGCCGGCGCCGGCGCATGCGCGAGTGGAGCTCGCGGCGCCGGCTGCGCAGCCACTCCTCGCGTGTGACCGGGTCCTCGTTCTTGCGGCCCCGGCGCACTTCCTCGCGCACGCGGAACTCGCAGAAATCCTGATACGCCTCGATCTCGTGGCGCAGCTCGCGCACGACCAGTTCCACCATGATGGCATCATCCAGGAAGCCCAGGCCCGGTATGTGATCGGGGATCAGGTCCTCCGGTTCGGCGAAGTAGGCCAGCGCGTTGATCACGCGACCGGTCTCCTCTTCCGGGAGCTGCCATTCGGCATCGTGCAGCATGTCGGTCAGCACCCGCAGCTTCTCGAGGCGTTCCTGGATGTAAGTCGGCGCCTTGCCCTGGCGGATCTGGCCGAGGAGGCTCTCGGCGGCGGCGATGATGTCCTCTTCGGAGGCCCGGCCGGCGGCCTTGCGCGCCTCCTTCATGATCAGGCGGAAGTGGTCGAGGTCCGAATCCTCGAGATCGATGGTGATGCGCAGCCCCATGGTTTTCCTCCTCGGCGGGAAGGAGCGAGCGTACGCGGGGGTCCTGACGCGGTCAATTCCGCCCGGCGTGTACCCGGGCGCCGTTTCTGGTATACCGGGCCGCTCTCATCGACGGGCTGCCCGGACGGGGGCGGCCGTAACGGAACAGGAGAAATTATGGATATCGTAGTGCGCCTGGTAAGCCGCATGTCGCGCGGGGCGGCCCTGGCCGCGATCGTCACTCTCACCACGGCCTGCGGCGGCGGTGGCGAGGAAGCGGTCAGCCCGGCAGAGGAGCCGAGCGCCGGCGCGCAGGCCGCGGCGGCGGCTGCCGCCATCGACGCGGCCGATTTCGCCGAGCACGTGAAAGTGCTCGCCTCGGACGAGTTCCAGGGCCGGGCGCCCGGCGGCGAAGGCGAGCGCAACACCGTCGACTACCTCACCGCGGAGTTCCGCGCTGCGGGTATGCAGCCGGCCAATGGCGACAGCTACCTGCAGGGCGTGCCGCTGGTCTCCATCACCGCCGAGGAGGTGACGCCGCTTGCTATCGAGGGCGGCGAGGAACCGCTGGCGTTCCGCTACCAGCAGGACATGATGGTGTGGACGAAGCGTTACCAGGAAGCCGAGTCCCTGGCAGACAGCGACATGGTCTTCGTCGGCTACGGGATCGTCGCGCCGGAGTACGACTGGAACGACTACGAGGGCCTCGACGTCGAGGGCAAGACCGTGGTGATCCTGGTCAACGACCCCGGCTTCGCCAGCGGCGATACGGAGCTGTTCAACGGCCGCGCCATGACTTACTACGGCCGCTGGACCTACAAGTACGAGGAGGCGGCGCGTCAGGGTGCCGCCGGCGCGCTGATCGTCCACGAGACGGAGGCGGCGGGCTATCCCTGGCTGGTGGTGAGCGGCAGCTGGAGCGGCGAGCAGTTCGACCTCGACCTCGGTGACGCCGCGCCGCCCCGCGTCGCCATCGAAGGCTGGCTTACCGGCGAGGCGGCCCGCTCTGTGTTCGCCTCGGCCGGCGTCGACTTCGACGAGGCGGTGAGTGCCGCGGCGAGCCGGGAGTTCGAGGCGCGGCCGCTGAATCTGCAGGCGAGCGTCGGCGTCCGGAACAGCCTGTCCAGCATGGAGTCGGCCAACGTGGTCGGTATGCTGCCGGGCACGGAGCATCCGGACGAGTACATCGTCTACACGGCGCACTGGGACCACCTGGGCGTGGCGCGCTCGGTGCTGCAGGACCGCATCTACAACGGCGCCGTGGACAACGCCACCGGCGTGGCCGGCATGCTCGAGATCGCGGCAGCCTTCTCGGCCATGGAGCCGGGTCCGCAGCGCAGCATCGTGTTCCTGGCCGTGACCGCGGAGGAATCGGGCCTGCTCGGCTCCGATTGGTACGCCAGCCATCCGCTGTTCCCGCTGGAGCGCACGGTGGCCAATATCAATCTGGACGCCATGTCGCTGGTGGGCCCGAGCCACGACATCACGGTGATCGGCTACGGCAACTCCGAACTGGACGAGTACGCGGCACGCGCCGCAGAGATCCAGGGGCGGCACCTGGAACCGGAACCCACGCCGGAGAAGGGCTTCTTCTACCGTTCCGATCACTTCAACTTCGCCAAGCGCGGCGTGCCGGCGCTGTACCTGCGCGGCGGCGTCGACCACCGCGAGAAGGGCAGGGAGTACGGGCTCGCCTACAACAGTGCGTGGGTCAGCGAGCACTATCACAAGGTCAGCGACGAATACAGCGAGGACTGGGACCTGCGCGGCGTGATCGAGGACGTCGGGCTGCTGTTCGAGGTGGGCCGGGCCCTGGCCGCGACGCGCGACTGGCCGAACTGGGTGGAGGGGAACGAATTCCGTGCCGCGCGGGACGCATCCGCGTCGGCCCGCGAGGGCGGCTGAAGCCGCTACGGCGCTTATCGGCTGCTTATTGGCGGTACGCCGTCGCGGCCAGGAAGGCGGGCTCGGGGGGCGGGTCGACCGGGTCTGCTTCTTCCTCCTCCCGTTCCGGCGCGCCGTCTTGCTTCCGGGCGATGTTCAGGCCGGCGATGCCGTCCCGCGAGACGCCGAAGAAGACGGCGAAGGCACGGGTCTCCCAGAATGTGAGGAGACGCAGCCCGTCGAGTTCTTTCAGTCGGGTGATGAGAGCGGCGCGGTCGGTGTAATCCATCGTGCGGATACCGGGGCCGGCGTCCCGCAGGTTGCCGGTGTCGGCGCGTGCTGCGTGCGCGGCCCGGTGCCGGAAGCGTGCCGGGAGCAGGGCATAGCCGAGGGTGCCTGCCTCGTCGACTGCCGCCACCCGCATCGCATCCCCGTCGGTGGCCGTGCCCGTGGCCGATTCATGGCGGCCGGGCGCTTCGTCGGCGACCGCCGCGGCGCCGAGCAGCGCCAGCAGACAGGCTGCCGTAAGCATCAGTGGGATCTTCATCGGCCGCACCCTCCGTGGTCATCAGGGACAGCGGAGGCCAGTCTGGCACCGGGTGGCGGCAGCTAACGAGGAATCAGGTCACAACCCGAAGCTATTTCAATGACTTATGTCAACAAGGCGGGTCATGGCGATGGCCGCTACGTGTGCCGTCGGCCGGGTCGGGCCTGGTCGGGCCTGGCCCGCCAGGCCCCGGCGCGCTCAGCGCTGGTCGTCGCGGCGCCAGGAGTCGGAATGGTCGTAGGGATCGAAAGCGTGATCCTCGTCGATCGACAGGGAGGGGTCGTCGAGCAACTTGAGCAGCTCTTCGCGGTCGTCGGCAGGGATCTCGCCCAGATAGACGTTCTTGCCGTTACCGTTGGAGACGACCTGGCTGCCCGCGGGCAGGTGATCGATGCGGGGAGGCGGCGGCGGAGCCGGTTCCTCGCGGCGCTTCTGCTGGCCGCGCTGCCTGGCGCGCTGCTCGGCGAGTACCTGGTTCAACAGCGGCGTGGCCCCGCGTGCGGGCGCGGGGGCGGGACGCGACCGGAAACGGTCCAGCAGTCGCTCCTCCAGCAGTTTCTTCAGGTACGAGGTCATGAATCGTGTTGTTCTTGGTGCTGAGCCGATGCCTCTCAATACAGGATTTCATTATCCGACCCGCCCGCTGGCGCGCACCTGAAACTTTACATAATTTTGTCAAATTACCCGTCAATTCATCGAGTTAGTGAGAGTTCTGTGACCCGGTTCACAGTTCTGCGGCCCCGTCGGCGGGGTTCACGCCGCCATCCGGCTGCGCGGCCGGCGCATGGCGCGCCAGGTCAGGCGGGCCACCGTCACCACCAGCCAGGGGCTCAGTACGAGAAACCAGGCGCCCGGATTGCCACGGCCCAGTGCACCCCAGATCTCGCCGTAGAAGCCCCCGGGGCCGCCCGGATATTCGCCGAAAATCAGGAATCCGACCCCATAGACCGCCGCCGGCAACAGGAGCACGCCGCCGAGTACCAGAACTGCGACGAGCAGCGACTCGCGTTTCAGGATGGTTCCGATGTCGTTTTTCTCGTCTGCCATTGCGACAATCCGTCTGTTGAGCGGCGATTCGGTGGCGATTCGGTGGCTATCCAGCGGCGATCCTCGGCGAGTTGCCGGGCGGAATCAAGCCCGAGGCCCGAGCGTAGGGCGATATCGTGAGGTGCGCGTGACCGACAGCGGCGAACACGGACTGTGGATCTTCGGCTACGGCTCGCTGGTGTGGCGGCCCGATTTTCCCCACGCCGAGGCGGTGCCGGCCTGGAGCGAGGGTCAGCAGCGGCGCTTCTGGCAGTCCTCGACCGACCACCGGGGCACGCCGGCCCGGCCCGGCCGGGTTGCGACCCTGACGCCCGAGCCGGGTGCGCGCTGCCGCGGGGTCGCCTACCGGATACGGACCGGATCGCGTGGAGAGGTACTCGCCTACCTCGACCATCGCGAGAAGAATGGTTATCTGAAACGCACGCTCGACGTCGAACTGGACGATGGCCGGCGCGGCGAGGCCATCACTTATGTGGCCGACCCGGCGGGCGAACACTATCTGGGCGCGGCGCCGCTTGCCGAGATGGCGCAGCAGATTCGCGTGAGCACCGGTCCCAGCGGACCGAATACGGAGTACGTGCTGCGGCTTGCCGAGGCGCTGCGCGGCCTCGGTGCACCTGAGGGGGAGGAGGTCTTTGCGCTGGAGGCGCTGCTGCGGCGGACGCAGTCCGGCTCAGGGACGTAGGCGCTCGCGCCGGCGTCGGCGCCAGATGCGCGCGCCGAGATGCAGGCAGCAGCCCGAAAACAGAAGGTAGTAGGGCACGACCCAGTACCAGGCACTCACGTACAGGGTGGCGAACAGCGCCAGGAAGCCGGCCGTTATGTAGAAATAGGGGAGCGCTTCGTACAGCAGCGTGGGTAGCCAGACGCGGCGGTTCGCCAGCGACCGGCCCCTTGCGCGGAGCGCGCTCGCGTCCGTCGCCCGTGCTTCCCTGCTGCCCATCAGTGGCGCATCCGTCCTGACCTCGTGCGGTCTCCCCAGCGCCGCCGAGAGTAGCGCACGCGTCGCGCTCAGTCCGTGATTGGGCTCACAGTCAGGCGTCGGCGCCGGGATCCCGGGAGGTTTCCTGGTAACGGAAGCGGCTGTCGCCGATCACCAGCGTATCGCCGGGCCGCAGATCTGCCCGCGGGGTGCGTTCGCCGTTCACGTAGATGCCGTTCTTGCTGCCCAGGTCCACCACATGCACACGGTGGGTCTCGTTGATGATCGCCGCGTGGAAGCGGCTGACGAACGGCGTCTTCAGCTGGATGTCGTTGCCGGCGGTGCGGCCGATGGTGATGCGTTCTCGGAACAGGGGATACCGGATATCCTGGCCGTTGACCTCGGCGACGAGAGAGCGGCCGACCCGGCCCTGTTCCGGGCCCGGCTCGTCTTCAGCGGCCATGCTCCGGGCCATGCGGGCATCGAGGTTCTCCATCGAGGCCTCGATAGTGCCGAGCCTCGAGACGTGCTCGCGCAGCTGCTCGAGCTCGGCGGACAGTTCACCGTTGCGGGTGAGTGCGTCGGCGAGTTCGCTGCGGGTCTCGTGCAGCTCGCCGCGCAGCGACTCTAGCGCGGCGGCGTCGGCTTGCTCGCGGGATTCTCGCGTGGCCAGGCGGCTCTTCAGGTCGTCCACCCGGCTCTCCATCTGCTCCAGGCGCGACCGGGTCTTCTCCAGCTCCTGGTCCCGTTCGCACAGCTCGTGCCAGACCTGGTGGAGTTCTTCGCTGCGTTCCTCCAGCTCGCCGGCCGCCTCGGACCGGGCGGTTTCCGCCTCGCCGGCAGCCGTCCTCGCCTCTTCCAGTGCGGTGCGGAGCCCGGCGGCTTCGCTGCCGAGCCGCTCGTTGTCCGTCTCCAGCCGGGCGATGGCCTCGTCCTGCTCGTCGATGCGCCGGCCGAGTTCCTGCCGGACCTGCGCCAGCTCCCCGCCGCGCTTCTCCATTTCGCCGCGGGCTTCCGTCCGCGCCTGATTCGCCGCTTCGAGTGCGCTGCGCAGGCCGGCAGCTTCGTCGCTCAGTTGTCCGTTGTCGGCCTCCAGCCGGCGTATGGTCTCGTCGCGCTCGTCGATGCGCTCGCCCAGCTCCGCGGCGGCGCGGCGCACGTCGGCGAGCGTTCGCGAGAGCTCCGCGGCCTGCTCGCGCCAGCCGGCGCTCTCCTCGAGCCGGCCTTGCATCTCGGCCGCGGCGGCCTCGAGTTGCCGGCTGCGCGCGTCCTGGCCGTCCAGTTGCCGGCGCAGATCGTCGTTCTCGTTCTGGACCCGTGCCAGTTCCCGTTCGAGCGCCCGGCCCGTGGCCTCCCGGCGGGCGAGCCGCCGGTTCAGCCTTGCGGCATCCCGCTTCGCCCGGCCCGCCTCGCGCCGGGTGCGGACCAGCAGCGAGAGGCCGGAACGCAAGCGCGAGTCCTGCTGCTCGGCCTCGGCCAGTGCCTGCTGCAGCCGCGCGGTCTCCTCCCGCGAGCGGGCCAGCTCCGCCCCGAGCCGCTCACTTTCGCCCCCGGCATCGGCGAGCTGCCGCGCCCCGGCGGCCAGCGCCTCGGTCAGGCCGGCGCCGCGCTCGGCGGCGTCGTTCAGTTGCTCCTGCTGGGCGGCGATGCGTTCCCGGGCGGTCTCCAGCTCCTGGCGCAGGGTCGCCGCGGTGCTCTCCCGCTCGGCCAGTTCCTGCTCGACCTCGTCCCAGCGGGACTGCATCTGCTCCAGCCGGCTCTCGAGGGAGCGGATGCGCTCGCCACGCTCTTCCAGGTCGGTCTGCAGGGACAGGATCTTCTCTTCCCTGGTGACCGTCTCTGCGTCGAGACCATGAAGCTCGGCCGTACCGTCGTCGACTGCGCCGCCGGCCAGCGTGCGGAGCTCGTCGGTGGGGTCGTCGTCGACGACGGCGGCCGGAGCATCGATCTTGTTATTTCTTTCCGATGCCATGGCAAAAGTCTAGCACGCACCCCGTGCGGGGCGGGCATGCGGCCCGGGCCGGGCGCGGCGGGCGCCCCGATGCGGATCAGTCGGCCGGTACCGTGCGGGCGTCCGCCCAGCGCCGCAGGCGGTCGATGCGTTCGGCCATCACCACGGAGAGGGGGCGCGTCGCCTCTATCTCGGCGAGGATGGCGGCGGTGTCCAGTGTCTGGTCCGAGCCGTGCACGGTGTAGAGCGCCGCGACGATCGCCTGCTCGATCTCGGCGCCGGAGAAGCCGTGGCTGGCGTCTGCCAGCGCGCTGGCGTCGAACTCGCCGGGGTCGAGGTCCCGGGCCGCCAGGTGCAGCTCGAATATCTCGCGCCGGATTTCGGGCCGCGGCAAATCGACGAAGAAGATCTCGTCGAAGCGTCCCTTGCGCACCAGTTCGGGGGGCAGATCGTCGATCTCGTTCGCCGTGGCGACGACGAATACCTGCTCGCGCTTCTCCGCCATCCAGGTGAGGAAGGTGGCGAGCACCCGGCGGCCCGTGCCGGTATCGTCGCGTCCGCCGGCGATGCCCTTCTCCAGTTCGTCGATCCAGAGGACGCAGGGCGCCATGACCTCGGCCATGCGCAGTGCCTCCCTGAGGTTGCGTTCGGTCTCGCCGTGATACTTGTTGTACAGCGCGCCGAAGTCGAGACGCAGCAGCGGGATGCCGTAGACGCCGGCGGTTGCCTTCGCGGCGAGGCTCTTGCCGCAGCCCTGCACGCCGATCAGGAGCAGTCCGCGGGGCAGGTCGAGGTGGCGGTTCTCGCCGGGTTTCAGGAACGCGCCGCGGCGGCGCTCCAGCCAGCTCTTGAGCCGGCCCAGACCGCCCACCTCGGCGAAGTCCGCGGTCTCGTATTCGTAGGAGAGCAGGCCACCCCGGTTCAGCAGTTCGTACTTCGCCCGCATCACCTCCGGGATGTCGGCCGCGGAGATGGCGCCGTCGCGGAATATCGCGTTGCGCGCGAGGCGCGCGGTGTCGGCGGCCGTCAGCCCGCCGAGATTTCGGATCAGCAGTTCGAAAGCCTGCTTGTCGGTGCGCACGGGACGGCCCTCGTTCGCGTGCGCCCATTCCCGGGCCACCCTGCGCACGATCTCGTCCCGCCGTGCGGGGCAGGGCATGCTCAATTCCAGTCTGGCGGAGAAGCGCTCGATCTCCGCCGGCAGGCGGATGCGGTGACTGATCAGCACCAGATGCCGGTTCGTGTTGCGGAAGCCGATGCAGATGTCCTTGATCAGGCGGACGTTGACCGGATCGTCGAT
>CAYQZN010000078.1:0-11180 GCA_964421805.1 uncultured Woeseiaceae bacterium | reverse complement strand
CGCCTCAACCGGCCGCTCTTGTGCGACCGACGGCGACGGACGGCGACCGGGAGCGACCGGGAGCGACCGGGAGCGGCCGCTGGACGCGCAGTCAGAGTTTCGCCAGCGCCTGCTGCACGCGGGCGAGCATGCTCGGCTCGCCGCCGGCCATGTTCTCGCCTTCGGCCTGCTGCAGCAGCTCGGCATCCTGGCGCCAGCGCTCCAGGATGGCCTTCTTCTGCTCAGGCGTCAGCTCCTGCTGGGTCAGGACGGCTTCCGGTGTATCGAATTCGCTGGACGGGTCTGCGAGTGCGTGTTCGAGATTCATACCTGCGGAGTATATCAGCAGAGGCCTGCCTCGGGTTCTTGTTCGACCCTGTCGCGGAGCACCAGGATTGGCGCCCACGGGCGGCGCCGCTACACGCGGAATGCCAGTGCCGCGGCCCCGCCCACGACGAGGGCGAGGCCGGCCAGCTGCAGGGGCGCGAAGGCGGTGCCCAACAGCAGCCATTCCGCGGTGGCCGTGAGCACCGGGGCAAGACCGACGAACGCGGCGGCGACACTGGCGCCGGCGGTCTGCATCGCCCGGTAGAGCCCGAGCACGCCGCCGGCCATTGCGACGCCTGCGCCGATCACCCACCACCACACTGCGGCCAGCGCGGCCCATTGCGCCGGAGCCGTCCAGGGCAACACGGCAAGCAATACCGCCGTGCCGAAGAAGAGCCGGCCGGCGGCCACGAAGCGGGGATCGGCGTCGCGCAGCGTGCGCTTGGCGTAGACGTCGGCCAGGCCGATCAACGGCAGGGTCGCCGCCAGCGCCCAGAAGGGCCAGCCGATCACGATGCCCGCGGGTCCGGTATTCATGAGGAACAGCCCGGCGCTCATCACCCCGATAATGAGCCAGGCGATTGCGCTCAGGCGTTCTGCCAGCAGGAAGCGGGCCGCGACGGCGGTGGCCACCGGATACATGGACTGGAACAGGCTGCGATTGGTGGCCGTGGTCTCCGTCATGGCGAGCACGCTGAGGAGCACCACGGCACCGGAGCCCATCGCCCCCACCAGGAATACATGCCGCCAGGTCCCGCGGCCATGGCCGGCCAGCGTACGCCCCGGACCGGCGGCGAGCAGCGGCGAAAGGGCGACCACCGCCGCTACGGCCGTCGTGGCCACGGACAGCGGCAGCGGCGCCGCACCGGCCGTCAGCGCGGCTTTCTTGGCCAGCGGCGCCAGGCCGAGGCAGGCTGCGGCCAGGGCGACGTCGCCGATGAGTCTGAAGCCTTTGCGGATGAGCGAGTCCTTCCGGGGGTCGCAGCGTACGCTACCATACGCGGACGCATTCCACGGACTGGAGCCATGCACAGGAGACCGACCATGACACCACGCCGCGCAGCCACCACCGCCCTGCTCGCGCTGCTGGTCGTCGCCCCGCTTGCCCCGGCGCCTGCGGCCGCCGACGAGCAACCCGGCGACATCGAACTCACCGCCTCGGCCGCCTGGCGCTACGGCGGCAGCTTCGACCGCGCGGAAGGCGGGGACCTGGACATCGAGGACGGCGGCGGCTTCGCGCTGACGGCGAACTTCCGCGCCGAGGCCAACACCCAGTGGGAGGTCTACTACTCGCGCCAGAGCAGTGAATTCACGACGGGAGACCTGTTCGCGGGCACGCCGGTGGTCGACGTGGACGTCGATTATTTCCACGGCGGCGGCACTTACATCGTGCAGGGTGGAAACATCCGGCCCTACGTGGTCATGACGCTGGGCATCTCGCGCTTCGCTCCGGCCGACGCGGAAGACGCCGACCTGGACGACGAGACCTTCTTCTCCGCCTCGCTCGGCGCAGGCCTGCGCATCGCCGCCGGCGAACGCATGGCCTTCCGGCTGGAAGCCCGCGCCTTCACGAGCTTCGTCGACAGCGATTCGAACCTGTTCTGCGTCGCCGGCGGCAGCGACAACGTGTGCCTGCTGGAGGCCGACGGCAGCACCGTCACCCAGTGGCAGGCGACGGCCGGTCTGACGCTGAAATTCTGAGCGGCGCTACCAGCCCTTGAAGAACCCGCCGTCGGCGAAGTCCCACAGCAGGGTCAGGTGATAACGAGTGTCGTACGCCTGATCGCTCAGCGGTAACTCCACGCCCAGGTTCAGGGCCACATGGCCGCCCCGCGTGAGGCCGATGCGCACCTGCGGCAGCGCGGTGAACTGCACGGCGTCCTCTCCGTTGCGGTCGAACGGCGCGGTGGCGGTGACCTCCAGCGCCGGGAAGACGCGGCGGGGCCACGGGCTCCAGGTGTAGTGCACGATACCGGCCAGCTCGAGCTCGCCCTGATCGAAGTCGTCCACCGGCAGCTTCACCCGGGCGCTGCCCTGGAAGATGGCGGCATCGTTCAACTGCTTGGCATAGGCCAGATAGGGTGCGAGTTCCACCTCGCCTTCGCTCTGCAGCGGCACCGCCACGACGAAGGCCGCCGACCACAGCGAGCGGTCCTCCAGACTCCAGGCGAAGGCGTGCTTGTAACCGACCTCCACCTCCTCGAACTCGGAGTCGACGCCGTCATCGGCATGGATGATCTCCAGTATCGTCTGCCCCGCCTTGCCGACCCGCTTCTCGAACTCGATCACGTTGCGGAAGACATCCTCGCCGTCGCGGTTCTCCAGACGGGACTTCCACACCCATTCGTCCTCCGGGAAGGCCTTCTTGGTGCGCACCGGCAGGAACAGATTCATCTCGCCAGGCGGATACTCGCTGGTGTCCGCCAGCGTCTTCACGTAGGCGACCACGGCCTCGATCTCCTCGTCGGTCAGGTTGCCGCCCTGGGCGGGCATCTGTGCGGACAGACCCATGGCATGGCCGCCGTGCTCGACCACCATGATCCAGTCTCCACGGGGCTCCCGGCTGTTGAACAGCGGGTCCGACAGATCCGCCGGCTCCGGGTCCAGCGCCTGCACCACCGGGCTGTCCGGATCCGGCATGCCCTGCGGACCGTGGCAGGATGCGCAGACCGATTCGAAGATACGTTTCCCTTCGTCGATATCCGCTGCCCGGGCAGAAACCACGGCCAGGCAGCAGAGCAGCAGCACGCACGCGCGCCCCATGACACTCTCCTTGCAAATAACCATGGAATGACCGTAACGCAGGACACGGGCCGGCCCCATGCCGGCAACTACCTAACGCCCGGAGGTTGACTCAGGAACCGGGGTCGATGGCGCGCAGTCGCGAGCGCAGACGGTCCAGCTCGTCGATGAGGTCGAGCGCCAGCGCGGCGCCCTCGATATTCAGGCCGAGATCGCGCTGCAGCGCGACGGCCCGGCGGGCGCGGGTCAGGCTGGCGCCCGTGAACTGCCATTTCCGCCGGCGATAGCTCACCGGCTCGATGACGCCCTCCTCCACCAGCGCGATGATGTGCTCGGCCTGCACGGCACAGGCGCTGCTGAGCTCGCGCAGCCCCAGCGTGGTGGTCTCTTCCAGGATGAAGCCGGTGATTTCCGTTGCCGTCTCCCTGCTATGGCGTTCGCTCATGACTCCGTCCCGGGCGGGTCAGCGGCCCGCCTCCGTGCCGCGCCCGGCCATGCGGCTGCGCGGATCGAAATCGAACTGGTCCGCGAAGCGGCGGTAGGCGGCCTTCTCGTCCTCAGTGTCGGCCGGCGGCGCCTCGATGCGCACCGTCGCGTAGAGATCCCCGGGGTTCTTGCCGGGCAGGCCCCGCCCCTGCAGACGCAGCTTCCGTCCCGCCGCCGTGTTGGGCGGGATGGTGAGGTCCACGGCGCCCTGCGGCGTCGGCACTTTGACCTTGGCGCCGAGGGCGGCTTCCCAGGGCGCCAGCGGCAGGTCGAGATGGAGATCGGCGCCATCCACCCGGTACAGACGGTGCGGCCGGAACTCAACCTCCAGGTAAAGATCGCCCGCGCTGCCGCCACCGATACCCGGCGTGCCCTGCCCGGCCAGGCGGATATGCTGACCCGGCCGGATGCCCTTCGGTATGCGCACGTTCAGCGTGCGCTGGCGGGTCCGCACGTGCCCCTCCTTGTCCACCGACGGCGCCGTCAGGCTGATCGATCGGGAGGCGCCCTCGAAGGCGTCCTCCAGGTCGATCAGGATCTTCGCGCGATGATCTTCGCCGCGGGCGCTGAAACCGCCGCCCCGGGCCTGGCGGAAGCCGCCCGTGCCCGCGCCCATGCCGCCACCCATGCCACCGCCCATGCCGCGACCGCCGAACAGCGACTCGAAGAAATCGCTGAACGCCGAGGCATCGCCGCCGGTGAAGCCGCCGCCGGAGAATTCGAAGCCGGCGTCCCAGTCGGGCGGCGGACGGAAGTCCTGTCCCGCCTTCCAGTCGGCGCCGAGCTGGTCGTAGGCGGCGCGCTTCTCCGGGTCCTTCAGCACTTCGTAGGCTTCGCCGACTTCCTTGAAGCGGGTCTCGGCATCGGCCTCCTTGCTCACGTCCGGGTGATACTTGCGGGCGAGCTTGCGATAGGCGCGCTTGATCTCGTCCTGGGTCGCATCCCGGGCCACGCCCATGATCTTGTAATAGTCTTTGTACTTCATACGCCCTGCCCGATACGCGAGACTCCCCGTTCGTCAGCGTATACATCGTGGCCGGGAGGCCGCTTTTCAAGCGGCTCCCCACGGTTCCGTCTGCGCCCGTTCAGATCCTACAGGCCGAACGGATAGGTATCCGGCATGTCCTCCAGCTCGTCGGTGGCGAGCGGCGTCACGGCCCGCGTGCTGTCCAGCCAGACGTACTCGTCGAACTGGCGCGGCAGCACCGCCTCGAAGTAATGGCTCATGCGCTCCGTCTCGGGGCGGTAGATCACGCCGATGGCGCGCTCGAGACGGGGCCTGGACAGCGCGTCGAACAGCTCGGTCTCGCCGTCGTCGCTGAGATCCAGCAGGAAGCGGCCGACGCCGGTGTCGTGCATCAGGCGCTCGTAGCTTTGCGGCAGCGACGGCCGCACGATCTTCACCTCCATGGGGCCATCCCAGTCGGAGGCAGCCGCGACGGTGCCCGCATGGGTGCCGAAGCCGACGCTGTAGACGGCCTCGCCGAACTCCTCCCGGCACAGCCGGCCCAGATTGGTCTCGCCGCGGGCGGACATCTCGGTGGCCGCGGCGTCGCCGATGTGGGAATTGTGCGCCCAGATCACGGCTTTCGCGTCCGCGCCGTGGTGATCGAGCAGCAGCGACAGCGTGTCGAACATGTGCGTGTCGCGCAGGTTCCAGGAGGTGCGCGAGCCGTAGTACATGCTGCGGTAGTAGCGCTCCGCGTTGGCCACCAGGCGGGCGTTCTGCATGGCGTCCAGGAACCGCTCGCCGTCGGCGGCCACGTATTCCTCCTGGCGCTCCAGCAGATCGGTGAGCATGCGCACGACATCTTCTTCACAGCTGCGGTAGGAGCCGGTGAGCGCCGCGTGGCCGTAGGTGGCGGGATCGGTCTGCCACGGGGTCAGGCAGCCGTAGCGGCGGCGGGCCAGCGCGGCTGTGTCCGGATCGACGTCGTCGAGATAACGCAGCACGGCCCGGATGGAGGTGTAGAGGCTGTACAGGTCCAGCCCGTAGAAGGCGAAGCGCTCCGGCTCGGGCACCCCGGCGTTGTGCCGGCGCAGCCACTCCACCAGTTCGCCCACCTCGGCGTTGCGCCACATCCAGGTGGGGAAGCGGGCGAACGCAGTCCACTCCGACGGCGGCTGCTCGAGGTGGCGGATGTAGTGATCGACACGGGCCGCATCCGGCCAGTCGCCCTCGATGGCCATGAACGAGAAGCCCTTGCGCTCGATCAGCTCCCGGGTGATGCGCGCACGCATGCGGTAGAACTCGGAGGTGCCGTGGCTCGCCTCGCCGAGCAGCACGACGCGCGCGTCGCCGATGCGTCCGAGCAGACCGTCCAGGTCGGCGCCGTCGATGTCGTCGAACGGTTCCGCCTGCCCGGCGATGCTCGCCTCCAGCGTCGCGGGCCGGCGCCGGGTCTCCCGCGCTGGCTCGCCGCCGTCGGCCTGCCAGCCCTGCTCGCCCACCAGGGGCACGAAGCGCACGTCGGCCAGATCCTCGGTGGCGTAATCGGTTTCCGACACGCGCGTGATGCGCACCAGCTCCTGGGCATAGGGCCGGGGCCCGACGGGTATCACCAGGCGGCCGCCGACCTTCAGCTGGCTCTTCAGCGACTCGGGCACTTCCGGCCCCGCCGCGGCCACCACGATGGCGTCGAAAGGCGCCTCGTCGGCCCAGCCCAGTGTGCCGTCCGCGTGCAGGACGTGAACGTTGTCGTAGTCCAGAGAGGCGAGCGCCTGACGGGCGCGCTCCGCCAGCGCGCCGACCCGCTCGACGGTGTACACCTCGGCGGCGATCTCGCCCAGGATCGCGGCCGCATAGCCCGAGCCCGCGCCGATCTCCAGCACCTTCTCGCCGCCTTCGAGGGCGAGCGCCTCGACCATCATCGCCACGATATACGGCTGGGAGATGGTCTGCCCCTCGCCGATGGGCAGGGGATTATCGTCGTAGGCGAATTCCCGCAGGCGCTCGGGCAGGAAGACTTCCCGCGGCACCCGGCGCATGGCCTCCAGCACCGCAGCGGAGCGCACGCCCCGGCCCTCGATCTGGCGCTCGACCATCTGTTCGCGTTCCTCGCGCAGCTCGCGCGCGCTCTCGACTGCAGCGCTATCCATGCCGTCTCCTCCCGGCGTCCGGCCGGCGTGGGTTCTTCCCTTTGAACATACGCCGGTGCGTGCACCGTTCAATACCGGGATCTACCGAATCCCGGAATTCAGGCGAGGAGGATCGAGGTGTCCGTGCGCCGGAGCAGCTCGGCGAATGCGGCCGGCGCGGCCAGCGCGTGTTCGCGCGGGACGATCAGCACCCGCGCATCTTCGGCGCCGAGCGCCGCCGCCACCTCCGCCGGCGTCTCGCGGGCAAGCTGCCGGGAACGGAAACCGGCTGGCGCCGGTTGCGTCTGCTCCGGCCCGGCCAGCACGACCGCCTCCAGCCCCTCCGCGGCCGCGATCCGGCGAGCCAGCGCCCGGGTCTCCGCCCCCCGCCCGCCGGCGGCAGGCAGCAGGACCACGCGCCGGCCGCTGGACCATTCCTCCTGCACGAAGAGCACCATCCGCCCGGCGCTGCCGACCAGCCGGTGCACGGGAAGCCCGTACCAGCTGCGCACGCCCGCCCGCCGATGCGCCCGGGAGATCACCAGCGCGTCGAGCTGCTCCAGCCGGCGGCGCAGACTCTCGATGCCCGGCCCGCGCAGGACCTCGAAGGAGTGCTGCACCCCGAGGCTGGTGGCACCGCGCTCGAACGACAACCGCACGGCACGCGAGCGCACGGCCAGCTGCCGGGTCAGGCGTCCGCCGCCGATCGACCGGGTCTCGCCCAGCGTCGTCACCTCCCGGGCGAGTCCGGAGCGTTCCAGTTCCGCGGTCTCCGTGTCTTCCACGAACACGCCGATCAGGGTGGCCGAAGGCCCGGCCAGGGACAACGCAGATCGGAGCACGCTCTCCAGCGGCGCGGCCGGATCCAGCGCAACGGCGATGCTGAGCCTGTGATTACTGCCGGTCGCCATCCCCGCTACCGTTTCCGCCGTCGTCACCGTTGCCGGTCTTCTCGACGCTCTCGAGTTGCCGCTGCACGAACCGGGCCCGGCCTTCGGAGAAACCGGACAGCGTCGCCTGGGCACGGCCGTTGACCGTCCCGGCCGGGTACTTGCCGTCCGGGTCCGCGACCCCGGCGCTCTCACCGGTCAGCAATTCGATCGCCTCGTCCACCGCCTCCACGGCGTAGACGTGGAAGCGCCCGGCCTCCACGGCCTCGCGCACCTCGCGCTTCAGCATCAGGTGCTTGCGGTTGTCGGCCGGAATGATGACGCCCTGATCCCCCGTCAGGCCGGCGTCGGTGCAGACGTCGAAGAAGCCCTCGACCTTCTCGTTGATGCCGCCGACCACCTGCACCCGGCCATGCTGATTCACGGAACCGGTAACCGCGATGCCCTGGCGCACCGGCACCTTCGCCAGCGCCGATACCAGGCTGCAGAACTCGGCCACCGAGGCGCTGTCGCCGTCGACGCCGCCGTAGGTCTGCTCGAACACCAGGCTGGCCGACAGGGACAGGGGCACCTCCCGCGAGTAGCGTGCGCCCAGCAGGGAGCCGAGGATGAGTACGCCCTTGCTGTGGATGGGTCCGCCGAGCTCCACCTCGCGCTGGATGTCGAGCAGGCTGCCATCGCCCACGCGCACGGTCGCCGTGATGCGGGTGGGATGGCCGAAGGCGTATTTGCCCAGCTGCAGCACCGACAGCCCGTTGACCTGTGCCACCGCCTCGCCGGTGACGTCCACCAGGATCGAGCGGCGGGCGATGGCCTCCCGGTAGCGCTCGCGGATGCGGTCGTAACGATGCTCGTACTCCGTCAGCGCCCGCTCGACGTCCGCCTCGTCCACGCGCCGGCGCCCGGTTTCCCGGGCCCAGTGGCAGGCCTCCGCCAGCAGGTCGCCGAGCGGACGGATCCTGGCCGAGAGCTTCTCCGCGTCGCCGGCCAGCCGGGCGCTGTGTTCCACGACACGGGCGACGGCCTCGCGGCTGAACGGCGCGAGGCCGTCGCGCCGCACCATCCCGGCGATCAGCTCGGCCAGCGCCTCGCTGTGCTCACCGTCGCGGTCTATCACGTCGGAGAAGTCCGCCGCCACACGGAACAGCTCGGCGAACTCCGGGTCGTACTCGCTCAGCAGATAGTAGAGCCATCGCTCGCCCACCAGCACGATCTTCGCCGTCATCGGGATCGGCTCGGGCTCGATCGTGACGGTCGTCATCAGGCTCAGCATCTGCTGCAGGCTCTGGATGGCGACTTCGCGTCCGGACAGCGCGCGTTTCAGCGCCTGCCAGGCGAAGGGTTCGCGCAGCAGCCGGTCTGCGTCCATGATCAGGAAGCCGCCGCCGGCACGCTGCAGCGCGCCGCCGCGGATCATCCGGTGGTCGGTGACCAGCGAGCCGAACTCCGCGTAGTGATCGATGCGGCCCACCAGGTTGTGGTACACGGGATGCTGCTCGTAGATCACCGGCGCGGCATCGAGCCCGGCGTTGTCCACGACCACGTTGACCTCGTAGCGCTGCAGGAACCTCGGCCGCTGGCGCCGGCCGGATTGCGGCACGAACGGCGGCGACGGCTCCGGATTGATCAGGGCAGGCAGGTGGCCGAGCAGGTCCTGCTCCACGCCCTCCAGATAGGCGCTCACGTTCTCCAGCGCCCGGTAGCGCTCTTTCAGCTCCTCGAGGAACGGCCCCACGGCGGAGACACCCACCTGGCGGTCCAGCCGGCGCACTCGCTCGTTACGTTCCCGCTGCCAGGCCGGCAGCTGGCGCAGGTGCGCGGCCAGGCGCTCGCCGAACTCGGCGATCTTGCGGCGGACTTCCTCCTGCTCGTCCTCGGGCAGCTCGGCGAAGGCCTCCTCGTCGATGACCTTGCCCTCGCGCACCGGCGCGAAGGCGAAGCCACCGGGGGTCTGCAGCAGCCGCAGGCCGTTGCGCTCGGCCTCCTCCGCCATTTCCTCCAGGGCACGGCGGTGGCGCTCCTCGAACTCCTCGTCGATCTCCGAGCGCAGATGACGGTACTCGTCGCTCTCGAAGGCGGCCGGTACCGACGACCAGACATCGTCTATCAGCTGCTTCATGCGCTCGCGCAGCCTGCGGCCTTCGCCGGCGGGGAGCTTCAGCGCCCGCGGCTTCTGCGGATCCTCGAAGGCGTGGACGTAGCACCAGTCGCTCGGCACCTGGCGCTGCGCGGCCGCCTCTTCCAGGAGCTGACGCATGGCGCCGTGACGGTCGCTGCCCGGCTCGCCGAGGGCGTAGAGATTGTAGCCGTCCCGGTCCACGGCGACGGCGAGGCGGGCGGCGCCGAGGGCGCGGCTCTGGCCCACCACCTGCTCGCGGACAGGCAGATCGTCGGTGCTGGCGAAGTCGCGGTCGCGCAGATCCGAGCGCACATGGAGAGCGTCCGCGGGGATGCGGAATCGCTCTTTCCCTGTCGCGCCGTGACCGGCCATGAATGTCGGCTCCTGCCTGCCCGGTTCAGTCTCGCCCAGCGTCTGCGCCGGGACCATAGCGGAAATTACGGGGGCGGCCGGCACGCCCATCGGCTAAGTTAGGGTGCGGCGGAAGCGGTTGCAGAGCACGCATGGATTTCCTGCTGCTGATACTCGGTCTGGCGGGGCTGGTGCTGGGCACCGAGCTCACGGTCGGCGGTGCCCTGGCCATCGCACGACGTTACGGCCTGCCGGAATTCATCGTGGGCCTGCTGGTGCTCTCCGTCGGCAGCGACCTGCCCGAGCTCGCCGTCGCCATCGACGCCGGCATCCGCAATCTGCTCACGGGCGAGGCGGCAGGCGTGGTGGTCGGCAGCGCCATCGGCAGTTCGGTGGCGCAGATCAGCTTCGTGCTGGGCACGGCGGGCGTGCTCACGTATCTGGTCCTGCCACGGCGCTACGTCTACCGCCACGGCGGCATGCTGCTGGGCGCGACGGTACTGCTGGGCCTGTTCGCCCTCGACGGGCTCGTCTCGCGGGTGGAGGGCGCCGCCCTCCTGGTGGTCTACGGCATGTACGTCGTCGCGCTGCTGGCGCGGGAAGAGCCCGGCGAAGGCCTCGAGGAACTCGGCGCCGCCGGCAACGGCATGGCAGCGTGGATAAGGCTTGCCGCCGGGCTCGTCGTGGTCGCTCTCGCCTCCGAGGTGACGGTGCGCTCGGTGGTGGGCATCGCGTCGACCTTCGGCCTGCAGGAGACGCTGATCGCGGCGCTCGTGATCGGCCTCGGTACCAGCCTGCCCGAGCTCGCCATCTCTGTGAACGCGGTGCTGCGCAAACGCGTCTCGCTGTCGGTGGGCAACATCGTCGGCAGCAACATCTTCGACACGCTGGTACCCATCGGCACCGCCGGACTCATTGCGCCGCTGGCCTTCGACCACGGCATCCTGACGTTCGACCTGCCATGGCTGTTCGGACTGACCGCTCTGGTGCTGGTGCTGTTCCTGGTCCGCCGCCGGGGCCTGCAGCGCCCCGAGGCTGCCCTGCTGCTGGGGCTGTACGCAGGTTACGTGGCCCTGAAGCTGGCTGCCTGACGCAGGGGCAGTTGACCCGACGACTGCGGGTCAACTGCCCCCCGACCGGGTCACTCGTCGCTCATGACGCCGAAGATGTGCAGCAGGCTGGTGAAGAGGTTGAAGATGGCCACGTAC
>CAYQZN010000077.1:0-11335 GCA_964421805.1 uncultured Woeseiaceae bacterium | reverse complement strand
CGGCTCATCCGCATGAGCGAGGCGGACGAGGGCGAGGGCTTCGGCGGCTGATTCGAACGGGCTGCTTCGAACGGGGCCGCTTCAGAGGGTCTGCGTTACAGGGCCTGAATTACAGGGCCTGCGTTACAGGGCATGGGCGACCACGATGCCGCCCATGGCCACCATGCAGATCAGCTGCACGAAGAAGAACGTGAATCGCAGCCCCGCGGTGAATTCGCCGGGCGTCGTGCCGATATGCAGCAGCGTCTGGCACACCCGCGCGACGATCAGCACGATCGCCAGCACGTCGAGGCTCGGCCCGGTCGTACCGCTGACCACCAGAGCCAGCACGATCGCGCCGTACACCGGCAGGTTCTCCACGCAGTTCATGTGCGCGCGCATCGCGCGGCGATACCAGTCGCTGCCCTGGGGCAGGTCCGGGTTCCATTCGCTGAGGGACGCGCGCCCGGTCAGTATGTGGCCCCACCGGTACAGACCGACCGTGCTGGTCAGTGTCAGCAGCGTCCAACCGGCGAAGGCGAGCAATACCCATACAGGGATCGTCATGATCGGTCTCCTGTGACATGCCGATACGTGCCCCTGAGGCTAACATCCGTAGCCGCGCCCGTTTGACCCGCCTCGCGGTGCGGCGTTAGCCTCGGTACACACTTCACGAATCCGCGTAATCCGTCGCGGGACTCACCTGCCCAGGCGCGGTTCCCGCGGCCCGCGGGGGAGAGATTCAAATGCCTTATCACCTGGAAGGCGACCTCCTGGAGGTCTGCACCTGCGAGACGCTGTGTCCGTGCTGGGTGGGAGAGAACCCGGACGGCGGCACCTGCGACTCCTCGCTGGCCTACCACATCCGCAGCGGCGAGATCGACGGCGTGGACGTCTCCGGCCTGACCTGGGTCGGCGTGGTCCACATCCCCGGCAACGTGTTCGACGGCAACTGGCGGGAGATCGCCTATCTGAACGACACGGCCACGGACGAACAGGAGGCCGCGCTGCGCCGCGTCTTCCTCGGCGAAGCCGGCGGGCCAATTGCCGACCTCGCCCAGCTGGTGAGCGAGCTCATCGACGTGCGCCGGGCGCCCATCGTCTGCGACGTGGAAGAGGGCAAGGGCCGCTTCAGCATCGGCGACGTGGTCGAGGCGGACCTCGAGCCCTACGTGGGGCCGAACGGAGAACCGACCAAGCTCGTGGGCTCCGTTTTCTCCACCATCCCGGGCTCGCCTGCCTACGTCGGCAAGGCGACCCGCTTTCGCCAGAAGAGCGAGGAGCTGGGCCAGGACATCGACATCGCCGGCCACAACGCGATATCCGGCCCGTTCGTGTTCGACTACGACGAGGCCGCCTGACCCGGCGGCAGCGCGCGCCCGCCCGCGGCCGGGTGCCGCGGCATGGCCGTCGCATGAATCCGAACACTCGCTACCGAAACCGGCTCGCGGTCTCGCTCGGCGGGACCGTGGCGGCCGCCTGGGCGCTGCTGTGGTGGCTGGAACGAACACCCTGGGGCGCACTGTTCCACGCCCACGGCGGCGCGCACGCCCACGCTGGTCACGCTCAGCCGCTGACGGTGACGGCTGCCGCATTCGTGATCGGCTGGACGCTCATGACGGTGGCCATGATGCTGCCGAGCACGTTTCCTCTGGTGGAGATATTCCGCCGGCTGGTGCGCCGCCGACGCCACGCGGCGGCCCTGGTCGGCGTCCTCACGGGCGGCTATCTGGTCGTGTGGGCGATTCTCGGTGCGGTCGTCTTTGCTGCCGGCCAGGCGTTCGGCCTGCTGGAGCTGCCGCTGCCGGCGTGGGCGCCCGCCGCCGGGCTCTTCCTTCTCGCAGGCGCCTTCCAGTTCTCGGCGCTGAAATACCGCTGCCTGGAGCAGTGCCGTGCCCCGCTGGGGTTCGTGCTGTCGCGCTGGAGCGCGGGCGCCGGGGACGTTCGCCGGGCCTGGCGCATCGGGGTCGACCACGGCCTGTTCTGCGCCGGCTGTTGCTGGGCGCTGATGCTGCTCATGTTCGCGGCGGCCAGCGCGAATCTCCTGTGGATGTTCGTGCTGGGGCTGATCATGGCGGTGGAGAAGAACGCGAGCTGGGGCCGGCGCATGGGAGAGCCGCTCGGCGCGGTGCTGCTGATTGCCGGCGCGGCAATCGCCGCCGCCGGGCTGGCGGGTTCCTGAGCGCGAGCCGCGTCATCCCCTTATTCCCCTGTACTCGTTCTCTGCCTACATTCACATTAGGGAAGCAACATCTCGGGGTGAGGTATGCAACAGCGATTCCGCTTCTGCCTGCTCGCACTGCTCGCACTGCCCGCCCTCGCAGCGGCCAGGCCCGACGCGGTGGATGCCTGCGTCGAGTGCCACGGGGCGGACGGGATGGGCAAGGGCGATCCCATGGTCCCCGTGCTCGCCGGCATACCCGCCGGCCACGTCGAAGAGGCCGTCTTCGCCTACATCGACGGCGCAAGGCGCTGCGTGCGGGAGCCGAAGATGTGCGAGACGGTGGCGGAGCTCGACCAGGACACAGTGTTCGCGATCGCGAACTACTACGGCGGGAAGGAGCGTCAGGCGCTCAACCAGCCCTTCGACGAGGAACTGGCCGAGGAGGGTGCCGCTTTGCACCGCCAGCACTGCGGGGCCTGCCACGCGCGGCCGGACAGCAAGCAGGCGGAGTTCGCCATCGGCATACCGCTGCACGGCCAGCGCAAGGAATATCTGCGCTTCGCCATCGAGGCTTATCTCGCCGGCGACCGGGAAGCCCTGCTGCCGGCCATGGCCCATGAGCTCGGGGAACTGGAGGCCGGCGACATCGGCGCGCTGGTGAACTACTACGCGAGCTACCGGCCAGCCGACGCGGCGGAGTAGTCCACCGGCCCGGGATATGCAGATTCCGAGAGTGTCCCGGGGAGCGACAACGCGTTATCTTGGTGATGTCCGGGCAGGCCCGGGCCTGCCCGGTTTCCCGCGGGAGACAAGGAGACGGCCATGCCTGTTACCAGACTGAAGGAATTCCTCGACCGAGAGAACGTCAAGTACGTCACCATCGGCCATTCGCCCGCGTTCACCGCCCAGGAAATCGCCGAGCGGGCGCACATCCCCGGCAAGGAACTGGCCAAGACGGTGATGGTGAAGATCGACGGCGAGCTGGCGATGATCGTGGTGCCGGCCTCGGACCACGTGAGGCTCGCGCACCTGAAAGAGGCCCTGGGCGCCGACGAGGCGGAACTCGCCGGCGAGTACGAGTTCAAGGAACGCTTCCCGGACTGCGAGACCGGCGCGATGCCGCCCTTCGGCAACCTCTACGACATGAAGGTGTTCGTCTCGACCGCCCTCAGGGAGGACGACGAGATCGCCTTCAACGCCGGCTCCCACAGCGAGCTTATCCGCATGGCGTACGCGGACTTCGAGCGCCTGGTGAACCCGACGCCGCTGGCGCCCTAACAGTAGGAGGGCCTTCAGGCCCGATTCCGCGTCGGGCCTGAAGGCCCTCCTACATGTCCGGTGAAGCGGCTTCTATTTCGACCAGCACCTCGTTCCTCCTCAGGAACGGCGGCATGAATGGCGCGTTGTAGGCGGCGGACCCGGGCGTGCCGACGATCTCGATGCCGTCGCGTTCCAGCGCGCGGAGCAGGATCGCCGTGTGCTTCTCGAAGTTGGCCGCCGTCCAGCGGCCCGAATAGCGGTGCACGGCCATGGTGCGTGCCGGGATCTCCCGGATCGTGACCCGCTCGTCGTCCGGGACGGGCAGCGTCTCCCGCGTGTACTTGCGCTCCATCACGAACTGGTAGCGGTAACGCTCCGCCTCGGCCACGCGCTCCGAGATCACCGGCACGGTCATGTTCATCTTCACGCTCTCGGCGGGCTCCCGGGTGACCGGCGCGGTCATCGCCATCTTCTCCGACACCTTGTTGTCGCCGAAGATGTAGCCCGCCAGGATGCGGAAGCCCTTGCTCCCGCTCTCGCCGTAGTCGCCTTCGACGACCGTCTCGGCCACCAGATACGGCTCGTAGGCACGAATCTCGTACTCCTCGCGCTCGGCGAGCACCCGGTATTCCGGTTCCTCGTAGGCCATGGCGGTTCCCGTCAGGCTCGATGCGGCGACGGCGATGATTATGGCAGCGGCTGGACGCATGGATCACCTCGATAATCGCGTAGGAGGGCCTTCAGGCCCGATTATTCAATGGATCGGGGCTAAAGCCCCTTCCTGGATCGGGGCTAAAGCCCCTCCTACTGGCACCCTGAAGGCCCTCCTGCATGGGACTATAATTCGCCGAAACAACAAGAACGGAGGCACTCATGCCCAGAATCCCCCGCGATCGCGACAACGACTACTCGGAAGATGCGGTCCGGAGCCGTCGGGACTTCATCGAGGAGCAGACCGGTACCCGCCTCGCCCATCTCGGCCACTATTCCCTGGACCCCGCCAGCGTACGCGGCAACGTCGAGAACTTCACCGGCATCGCCCAGATGCCCATCGGTTTCGCCGGTCCGCTGCTGGTGAACGGCGAGCATGCCGAGGGGGAATTCTACGTGCCCATGGCCACCACCGAGGGCACGCTGGTGGCGAGCTACAACCGCGGCATGAGTCTCACCCGTGAGGCGGGCGGCATCACGACCACCATCGCCGACGACGCCATGCAGCGCGCGCCGGTCTTCCTCTTCCCCAGCGCTCGCGAGGCCCGGGCCTTCGGCGAGTGGGTGTCGGAGAACTTCGCCGGCATCAAGGCCGCGGCGGAGGCCAGCACGAGCGTGGGCAAGCTACGCGATATCGAGCAGTACGCGGCCAGCCGCATGCTCTATCTGCGCTTCAACTACACGACGGGCGATGCGGCCGGCCAGAACATGGCGGGCAAGGCGACGCTGGCGGCCTGCCACTGGATCGTCGAGAATTTCGGCCGCGTGGAGTACTACCTGTCGGGCAACATGGACACCGACAAGAAACACTCGGTACTCAACTCGCTGCACAGCCGCGGCAAGCGGGTGATCGCCGAAGTGACCATTCCGGATGCGCTGCTGCGCGACCGCATGCGGGTGTCCGCGGAGCAGATGTTCGCCACCCGGCGTGTGTCCCAGCTGGGGGCGCTGATGGCCGGCGCCGTCTACAACGGCGTTCATCCGGCCAACGCCATCGCCGCCACCTTCATCGCCACCGGCCAGGACGAGGCGAACGTGGCCGAGTCCCATGCGGCGTTCACCTACGCAGAGCTCACCCGCACCGGCGACTATTACTACTCCATCACGCTGCCGTCGCTGATCGTGGCCAGCTACGGCGGCGGCACCGGGCTGGCCACCCAGCGCGAGTGTCTCGAATCGCTGGGCTGCTACGGCCCCGGCAAGGCCCGCAAGCTGGCCGAGATCATCGCCGCCACCGTGCTCTGCGGCGAGCTGTCGCTGGGCGCCGCCGTAATCGCCGAAGAATGGGTCAGCAGCCACGAAAACTACGGGAGAAATCGATGAAAGGTGTCTTGTCATCAGGCTCAGCCTGACTTTTCCATCGGCATAAACGGCTTGCGGGGCCTGCCGGGGAACGTAGGATGCGGCAGCAGATTCCCCGTGCTCAACACATCCGCGAGGCAACAAGCCATGAAGAAAACGAGTCGCGTCCTGGCCGGTGCCGGGCTCTCCCTGCTGCTGTCGGCGCCCGTCCTGGCCGCCGGCGGGTCCGCCGAATGGGGCTATTCCGGCAAGACCGGGCCCGAGAACTGGGGAGACCTGTCCGAGGCCTACGAGGTCTGCAAGAAGGGCCTGATGCAGTCGCCCATCGATCTGGCCGCGTCCGGCGCCGTCGGCGACCTGGAGGTCTCGGTGGACTGGGAGGCGGCGCCTCTCAACCTGTTCAACAACGGCAAGACCGTGCAGGCGAACTTCGGCAAGGGCTCCTACATGACCAGCGGCGGCAAGGTGTTCTCGCTGATCCAGGTGCATTTCCACACCCCCAGCGAACACACCATCGGCGGTGAGCACTATCCGCTGGTCGCCCACTTCGTGCACGCCACCGACAAGGGCGAGCTCGGCGTGCTGGGCATCCTGTTCGAGGAAGGCGAGGCGAATGCCGAGCTGCAGAAGCTCATCGAGAACGCCGGCAAGGTCGGCGCCGACGCCAAGGACATCGAGGGCGCCACCTTCGACCCCAACGGCATGCTGCCGGACGAGATCGAAGTCTTCCGCTACATGGGTTCCCTGACTACCCCGCCGTGCTCCGAGGGCGTGAACTGGCACGTGGTCGAGGACACCGTCGAGGCCAGCGCCGCCCAGATCGCGGCCATGGAAGGCTTCATGGGCAACAACGCCCGCCCCGTGCTGCCGCTGAACGGCCGTCTGCTGGTGGCGCCTGACTGATCGTCAGCCGGCATCGAGTCCCCCAGGTCGGTATACCGACCGTCCCCTCCGCAGGGAAAGCGGAGCCGGTCGCGGGGCGGCGGTCTCGTCGCCCCGCGCCGGATTTTTACCTTCTGGGGCAGCAGACCGCACTGGTCGATGAGTTCGCTGTCCCCGCAATCCCCAAGCTGTCTTGATGATCCGACCAGCCGTCCTGTTCCTGCTGCTGCCCGCCACGGCGGCGGCCAACACCAGCAGCGTATTCAGCCCGGACGTCGATGACGGCGAGCGGGAAGCCGAATACCGGGTGAGCTTCGTGCCGGAGGACGAACCGGCACCCGAGGTGTTCTCCCACCGACTGCACTATCAGCAGGCCTTCAACGACAGCTGGCGCGCCCGCATCCTGGCCTCCCAGCGCAGCGTCGGCGGCGATACCCTTGATCTCAGCTACACCCGGCTGGAGCTGCAGTGGCAGTACCTGGAGGACCAGAACGCGGGCTGGGATGCGGCGCTGCGCTTCGAGGCCCAGGCCGGCGACGAGGGGCCGAACCGGTTCCGCGTGGGCTGGACCGGCAAGCTCGACCTGGACGGCGGCTGGCAGTTGCGCGCGAACGCGCTGGTAGCACGCCAGACCGGAGCCGGTGCCGCGCCGGGCCTGCTGCTGGAGACCCGTGCCCAGGTCACCCGCGCGATCGGCAACGGCATGCGCCTCGGCGTGGAGATGTTCAACGACCTGAACACCACGGCGGACACGGGCAGCTTCGACGAGCAGGAGCACCAGCTCGGCCCCGTGCTGAAGGCGAAGATCGGGCGCGACTGGTCGCTGCTGGCCAGCTGCCTGTTCGGCGTCTCGGACGCGGCGGACGACGGCGACTTCCGCCTGATGGTCATCCGCGGCTTCTGAACCAGCGCGCGACCAGCCGACTCCATGACCGCCTGAGTCAGCTGTCCGCGTCGTTGCCGGCCGCCGCGCGCACCTCCGTGAGCATGGCGGCCGCCGCCGGCGTCATGGGGCGCTGGGTCGGCGTCACGAGGCTCGCGTTGCGCCGCACGGTGGGCCGGTCGATCGGCAGAATATGTACGCCCCAGGTCTCTCTCGCCATCCGGCTCGTCACCAGTGCCGGAGAGGTCATCAGCAGGAAGTCGTTGGCCGCGAGCAGCTTCATGCCGATGCGGTAGGCATCCGAGCCGATGAAGCGCGCCGGCGGTTCCAGTCCGGCGGCCACGAAAGTCTCCGTGATCACCTCCACGTCCGAGGGGCGGGAGTAGGGCACCACCCAGGTGTAGTCGGCCAGGTCCGCCAGGCTCACCTTGCGTCTGCTCGCCAGCGGATGAGCGGGGCGGCAGGCCACGACGTCGTTCGCCGAGTAGATCACCTCGGCGCGGAATCCTTCCCGCAGGGCGAAGTCGCCGACGCCGACGGCCACGAAGTCGAACTCGCCGTCGTAGAGGCGCTCCAGGATCTGTTCGGAATAGCCCTCGATGAGGTTGATGCGCAGCTTCGGCCGCGCCGCGTGCAGGCGGCTCACGGCCGGCGCGATGATGTCGCCGGCGAAGGTCTCGCCGATGCCCACCGTCACCGTGCCGGTCTCTGCCTCCGCCAGGCTCCTCAGCGCCTCGCGGGCGCGCCGGTCTGCCGCGATCTGGGAGCGGGCGTGAGTGACCAGCGCCTCGCCGTAGGCGGTCAGCCTGGTGATGCCGCCGGGGCCGCGATCGAACAGCCGCACGTCGAGTTCGCGTTCCAGCCCCGACAG
Source organism: uncultured Woeseiaceae bacterium (assembly GCA_964421805.1). Lineage (GTDB taxonomy): Bacteria > Pseudomonadota > Gammaproteobacteria > Steroidobacterales > Woeseiaceae > Lentisalinibacter. Next base: position 3,283 of record CAYQZN010000077.1, on the reverse strand, counting down.
GCTCGCCGACAACGCCTGCTGGGTGAGGCCGAGCTCACGCGCGGCGGCGGCCAGCGTGCCGTGATCGACCACGGCGAGAAACCGCTCCAGCTGCCTCAATTCCATGCGGGTACCCCTTGCAGGAGGGCCTTCAGGCCCGATCGATCAAAGAATCGGGGATAAATCCCCTCCTACATGGTGCTTAGTGCATCTCCTCGCCGCCGCTCACGTTCAGGGCTTCGCCGGTGATGAACGCTGCGTCGTCGGAGGCGAGGAACGCAGTGGCCGCCGCCGTGTCCTCGGGCAGTCCCACCCGGCCCAGGGGGATGCGCTGGCGGAGCCCGGCCCGATATTCCTCCACCGTCTGGCCGCGGTATCTGGCGAAGTACTCGTTCTGCTTCTTCCCCAGCCCGGTGGTGACGTGGTTCGGGCACACGGCGTTCACGGTGATGCCGTCGCCGGCATAGTCAATCGCCGCCGTACGGGTGAGCCCCACCATGCCGTGCTTGGAAGCCACATACGGGGCCATGTGGGGGAAGCCGGATTTCGCCGCCTGGCTGGCGATATTGATGATGCGACCGCCGTCCCCCTGTGCGCGCATCTGCGCCGCCGCGATACGGGTGCACAGGAACGCACCGGTCAGGTTCACGTCCAGCACCAGTTGCCATTCCTCCAGCGTGAGGTCGGCGGTGTGCTTCATCATGTAGCCGACGCCGGCGTTGTTCACCAGGATGTCGAGGCGGCCGAAGGCCTCCACGGTGCGCTCCACCAGCGCCTGCACCTGGGCTTGGTCGCGTACGTCGCAGGGCAGAGCCACCGCCTCGGCGCCGGCTTCCCGCAGCCCCGCGGCCACCGCTTCCATCTCCTCGGTGGTGCCGATGTTGCCGCTGTCGAGCCCCTCGTCCGGACGGCCGAGGTCCGTGACCACCACCTTGCAGCCCTCGGCGGCCAGGCGCCGGAGAATGCCCTCGCCCAGGCCCTCCCGCCGGCCCGAACCGGTGCAGACGGCCACCTTGCCCGCCAGTCCGTTCATCACGCCACCTCCTCGCTGAGCATGAATACCGGGTTGTCGGCGAAGCTGCGGAACTCGCCGGCCACCTTCTGCATGGTCTCCGTGGCCACCTCGCTGGCGAATCCGGCCATGTCGCTCACGCGGATCATCTCCACGTACTGGTAGGGCGCCGGCGCGTCGGAACCCAGCACGCCGGTGGTGCGATAGACGTCGAAGCCGTCGGTGGTGGCCAGATTGCGTACCGTCGGCAGGTCGGTCTCGGCGGCCCAGCGCTCGTAGGCGGCCGGGTCCGCGTCCGGTTTCAGGTTGAACAGCACGATGATGGTGGTGGTGGTGGGCGTCGTCATTGCTTCGGCTCCCCGGGGCAAGAATCCACGACTCTTATACAAAAAGTATTTGTGTTTGACAACAGAAAGCCAAAATCGTGAAAATTCGCTCTCGCTCAGCAGAGGATGCGAAGCATGATCCAGCCACAGCCTCACGATCTGCAGCCCGCCCCGACTCGCGACGAGCGGGCCCGGCAGGAATTCGTCTCCGGCCTGCGCCGGCACGTGCTCACCCGCCTGGCGGGCGGCATGAGAGCCGAGTACGACGACGAGGTACGACCGGCCTTCGAGCGCGAGCACGGCCGTGCGCCCGCCGACGGACCCGAGGTGCACAAGGCCATGCGCGGGGCGCGGGCGTTCCGCTTCTACAGCGCCGTGCGCACGAACGCCCAGGAGATGGTGTTCGCCTCGGTCATCCCGGGCGTGGAGCGGCGCATCGCGGAACTGGCCGATCAGGCCCGCGCGCTGCGGGACGACGACGAACGGGCCGGAGGCTCGCTCGCCCTCGACCCGGACTTCGAGGTGCCGCGCAACGTGACCGAGATCGACGTGCATCTGGCGCCGGGCAGCTACCACGCCGAATACGGCGACGACGACGTGGCGGCCGGCGCCCTCTACGACCACTCCATCAACGTGTTCGCCTTCGGCCAGTTCGGCCGCGAGCTGGACGACATCGGCCAGACCATGTCCAACTACATCCGGCTGAAGTACCCGGACTTCCGCCCGGAGCGCATCCTCGACTGCGGCTGCACCATCGGCCACAACACGCTGCCCTGGGCGCGCACCTTCCCGGAGGCCGAGGTGCACGGCATCGATGTCGCCCCCGGCGTGCTGCGCTACGCCAGCGCCCGCGCGAAGAGCCTGGGGGTGCCGGTGCACTTCCGCCAGATGGATGCGACGAAGCTCGACTACCCGGATGCGAGCTTCGACGTCGTGTTCTCATCCATGTTCCTGCACGAACTGCCGCTGCAGGACATCCATGCTTTCTTCCGCGAGGCATACCGGGTGCTGAAGCCCGGCGGCGTGCTGTGGAACATGGAGCTGCCGCCCAACTCCCGCATGGCGCCATACGAGAGCTTCTATCTGGACTGGGACAGCTATTACAACAACGAGCCCTTCTACAAGCCGTTCCGCGACCAGGACTACCAGGGGCTGTGCAGCGGTGCCGGATTCGCGGCGGAGGACTTCATCGAAGCCACCCTGCCGCGGTACAGTTTCGTCGGTGAGGCGGCCTTCCGCGAGGGCGTGGACCAGCCCGCCCTGTTCGACAGCCAGACCGGCCGCATGGACCCGAAGGGCACACGCTGGTACGCCTTCGGCGCCTGGAAGCAGGCATAGGCCGCGTCCGAGAGGAGAAAGACATGTCCGCAGAATTACCCCGGATGGCCCGCGGCCGCCGCAATCGCTTCTTCGAAGCCGAAGGCGTCGACGAGCTTCTGAGCATGGTGATGGAGCTCACCGCCGAGGTGGCCACGCTGCGCGAGCGGCTGTACGTCACCGAGCGCGTGCTCGAGCAGAACGGCCTCGCGGTGGGCGAGGGCATCGAGCGCTACCAGATCAGCGACGAAGACGACGCCTGGCTCACCGCCGAGCGCGAGCGGTTGCTCTCCACCGTGCTGCGCACGGTCGAGTCCCGCAGCCGCGACGCCCGGGAAGCGGCGCCGGTGGGCGAAGAGAGCGGCAACAAGGGAGACTCCACCGGGGACTCGAAGTCGGTCCGCGCCGCGTGACGGCGCCCCGTCCCGCGTGAGCGACGGCGGCAGCGCCTATCCCACCCTCTTCAGCCCGGTGGAGATCGGCGGCCTGCGGCTGCGCAATCGGCTGGCCCATGCCTCCATCCTCACGAAATTCGTCCGCAACGGCGAGCCCACCGAGCAGTTCATCAACTACCACCGCTCCCGCGCCCGGGGTGGCACCGGCCTGATCGTCACCGAACCCGTCGCCATGACCTCGGTGAACCGGGTGC